>CALRNG020000235.1:0-6147 GCA_943369495.1 Rhizobium sp. Q54 | reverse complement strand
GAACCGGTCATAGGTGATTTCGATGTCGGGAACGGGCTGCACCTTGTAGGTGTCGGACCCTTCATATTCAGGGGCGACGAAGCCCAGCGTGCCGAGGCGGACGTACCAGCCATCATCGGACGCGGGCCGTTGGGCCAGGGCGCCTGTGGCGCAGGTGAGCGAAAGCAGGGCGGACATGGCTGCCACCATGCGCAACCGCCCGGTCGAACGGGTGTTCATCGTTTTCTCTCCGATCCATGAAGCGGCACCGGCCCGTTGCCCCAGCCATCACCGCGCCGGCACTGTGACAAAGCGCCCAAACGGCAGATGTGACGGGCATCACCGAAATGAACAATGCTCAAAAAATTCATCTTTGCTCTTTCGGCGATGTTTCCCCGGTTCCCAGCAGAGAGTTAAGCCGATAAACTGCCGGTCAATGTCGCTTGCGACTTTTCGTGTGACCAGGGCGGCCGTCGAGGCCTTCAGCAACAAGGACGCTGCCGCCTGCCGGAGTTCAGGGACCATGCCCATCATCAACCGTATCGCCGACTTCCACGCCGACATGACCGCGTGGCGCCACCATATCCATGAGAATCCCGAAACCGCGTTCGAGGAGTTCAAGACCTCCGACTTCGTTGCCGAAAAGCTGCAGACTTTCGGCATCGAGGTGCATCGCGGCATTGCGGGTACGGGGTTGGTCGGCGTGCTGCATGGCAAGGACGGCCCGAACGGCAAATCCATCGGTCTGCGCGCCGATATGGACGCGCTGAACATGGATGAGGGTAATAGCTTCGCCCATGCCAGCAAGATCCCCGGCAAGATGCATGGCTGCGGTCATGACGGGCACACGACCATGCTGCTGGGGGCGGCCCGCTACCTGTCGGAGACGCGGAATTTCAGCGGCACCGTCAATTTCATCTTCCAGCCCGCCGAGGAAGGGGCCGGTGGTGGCCGTCGCATGGTGGAGGAGGGGCTGTTCGACCGGTTCCCGTGTGACATGATCTTCGGTATGCACAATTGGCCCGACTTGGCCCCCGGTGAGATGGTGGTGAAGGCTGGCCCGATCATGGCCGGCGCCGACCAGTTTGAGATCAGGGTGGCGGGCAAGGGCGGTCATGCCGCCCTGCCTCACCATGCCATCGACCCGGTGGTGATCGCCGCCCAGATTGTGACGGCCACGCAGACCATCGTCAGCCGTAATGTCAGCCCCATCGAAAGTGGCGTCATCTCCATCACCCAGATCCATGCGGGCAGCGCCTATAACGTCATCCCGCAGGAAGTGATCATGCGCGGTACCGTCCGTGCGCTCAGCCATGAGGTGCGCGACCAGTTGGAAAATGGTCTGCGCCGTATCGTGGAAACCCTGCCGCTTGCGTTCGGGTCCAGCGCCACCCTGACCTATCGCCGGGGATATCCGCCCACGGTCAATCATGAGGGCGCACCCACCAACCTGGCGGCCCGTGTCGCGGCTGAACTGGTTGGGGCCGACAAGGTCTATGACAATGTCGGCCCCAGCATGGGGGCGGAGGATTTTGCCTTCATGCTGCAAGAACGTCCTGGCTGTTACGTCTGGATGGGCCAGGGTGGGGCGGCGCTGGGCTGTCTGCTGCACAACCCGGCCTATGATTTCAATGACGAGATCCTGCCAATGGGCACCAGCTACTGGGCAAGGCTTGTGGAAACGGCGCTGCCGGCGGCGGCGTGACGCCATGACAGGGCCGATCGACGGGAAGGGCCGGGCGGCGCTGATCGTCCTGGCCCTGGCGGTTCCCCTGGTCCTTGCCGGCTGCGGCGGTGGGGCTGGGGCATGGCTGGCGGGGGAGACGGCGGGGGCCGTTTCCGGCATGTCCGGTGACGCGCCGCCGCCCCTGGCAGCGCGCGCCATGTGGCGGGCCGAAAATGCCCGTGCGCAGTCGCAATCGTTCCTGGCCGCCCGCACCGATGCCGAATGGGCCGCCCTGTGGGATCTGGCGGGACGCCCGCCACCGGGCCGCCTGCCGCCGGAGCAGATGGCGCTGGGCGTGTTCCTGGGCACCCGCACCACCACGGGCTATTCTGTCGATATCCTGCGCCTGCGCCCCGAACGGCGCGATGGTCAGCGGGATCGGCTCGTCGTGGAGTATCGGGAAGTGACGCCGCCCGACGGGCTGATCACCGCCCAAATGCTGACCAGCCCCTATGCCATCATCCTGGTCGACCGCAGCGACGCGGCGGTGCGCTATAACCGGATGCCGTGAGGACGGGGCGGCCCCGTCGGGCTATTCCGTGGCCCCGTCCATGACCACGCGATTACGCCCGCTGCGCTTGGCCTGATACAACGCCGTATCGGCACGGCGCAGCAGGGCATCACCCGATTCGGGGCGGCCCTCCTCATCCAGCGTCCAGTCAGCCAGGGCGACGCCGATAGAGATGGTAACGTCGATCTTGCCCACGGGTGCGGACACCGCGAACGGTTCCTCCGCGATGCGGCGGCGCAGGCGCTCGGCGACGGCCATGGCTTGGGTAGTGTCCGTATCGGGCATGATCACCACGAATTCCTCACCCCCCAGACGGGCGACAAGGTCGAAATTGCGCAGGTTCCGGCTGGTGCGCTGCGCCACTTCCTTCAGCACTTCGTCACCGACGCCGTGGCCCCAGGTGTCGTTGACAACCTTGAAATGGTCGATATCGAACAGCAGGGCGGACACCGGCTTGTTATTGCCGCCCGACCGGTCCAGCAGACGGGGCAGGTGAGCCGACAGGTAACGGCGGTTGAACAGGCCCGTCAGGCTGTCGGTCAGGGCCATGGATAGGCTGGCTTCATAATTGGCGCGCAGCTTGTCCTGATAGCGCTTGCGCCGCACCTGGGTGCGCGTGCGGGCCAACAGTTCGTTCCGGTCGATCGGCTTGATCAGATAATCATTGGCCCCCAGTTCCAGCCCCTTGGCGATCCGGTCCATGTCCGTCTCGTCGGCCAGCAGCAGGATGGGGATCTGGCGCGTCTTCTCATGGCTGCGCAGCTGCGAGCAGAGGCGCAAGCCATCCTCGCGCATCAGCGTCAAGGAGATGACGATCAGCTCAAACTCCTCCGCCAAGGCCAGTTCCAGGCCGCCTGCGCAGGTATCAGTATCGGTCACCACGTCGCGGTCGCGGGCCACCGTTTCCACGATCTTGTCCAGATCAATGGCGCTGTCTTCCACCACCAGGACGCGGGCCGCCTCCGCCGTCTGGGTATGCACCGAATCGGTGGCCACCAGCATGCCCAGCTGACCCGACGTGCTTTCGCGCAGGCGCCATTCATCCGTCATCATCTTCAGCCGGACAAGCGAGCGGACGCGCGCGAACAGGGCCACGTCATTGACGGGCTTGGTCAGGAAATCATCGGCCCCGGCTTCCAGGCCGCGCACGCGGTCGGACGCATCCGACAGGGCGGTGACCATGACGACGGGAATGTGCATGGTGGCCGGATCGGCGCGGATTTTCTCGCACACTTCGAACCCGTCCATGCCCGGCATCATCACATCCAGCAGGACGATGTCGGGATGCTGGGCATGAATGCGCTCCAGGGCCTCCGGCCCTGAATTGGCGGTGACGACGTCGAAATATTCCCTGGTCAGCTTGGCTGCCAGCAGCTTCACATTAGGCAGGACGTCATCAACGACAAGGACCCGAGCCGACATGGTTCACACACCCACCGGCCCGGTCTTCCAGGCCGTCAAAGGAAACGTTGCACCGTCTGTAGAAACTTCGCGACGGAGATTGGCTTGGCGATGTAATCCTCGCAACCACCTTCGCGAATTTTCTCTTCATCCCCCTTCATGGCGAAGGCGGTGACGGCGACCACGGGGATCGCCTTCAGATCATCATCTTCCTTCAACCACTTGGTAACCTCAAGCCCGGATACCTCGGGAAGCTGGATATCCATCAGGATAAGGTCCGGGCGGTGCAGCCGTGCCATGCGCAGCGCCTCCATCCCGTCCTTGGTCTGCAAGGTCGCATAGCCGTGCGCTTCCAGCAGATCGTGGAAGAGCTTCATATTCAGCTCATTATCCTCCACGATCAGCACGCGGCGAGGACGCGGTGCAGCCGTGTCATCTTGCTGGAGATTGTCACCACTCATCGGCACGGCTCCGCCTTCCTTATGGTCACTGTCGCCGGTACCACCCTTGACGAAGGGTGGCGGCGGCTGGCCCGTCTCAAGGCATAATGCCATTAGACGGCGACACTTCTTAACCATTCGTTACCATTTGACATCATCTACCATGCCAGCAGACCCGCCAACCCCCGTTTCCAGCCCGAAAGATGACGCCTTGTGCCGTGATTGCGGACAGGCACAGATGGCGGCCCGCCGCTGCGCCGCGTGCGGGTCGGTGCGGATGGCCAAGCATGCGGAACTGCACACGCTGTCCATCGCGCATATCGATTGCGACGCCTTCTATGCCTGTGTCGAGAAGCGGGACCGGCCCGAACTGGCCGACCAGCCGGTGATCGTGGGGGGCGGGCACCGCGGCGTCGTGTCCGCCTGCTGCTATATCGCGCGGCTTTACGGCGTGCGGTCAGCCATGCCGATGTTCAAGGCGCTGCAGCTCTGTCCGCAGGCGACCGTCATCAAGCCCGACATGCGCAAATATGTGACCGCCGGTCGGGCCGTGCGAAGCCTGATGCAGGAGATGACGCCCCTGGTGGAGGCCATTTCCATCGACGAGGCCTTCCTGGACCTGACCGGGACCGAACTTCTGCATGGCGGCAGCCCGGCGCGCACCCTGGTCCGGCTGGTGCGCCGGATCGAGAAGGAGATCGGGGTCACCGCCTCCATCGGCCTGTCGCACAACAAGTTCCTGGCCAAACTGGCCAGTGATCTGGATAAGCCGCGTGGATTTGCCATCATCGGTAAGGCGGAGACCCTGTCCTTCCTGGCGCCCCGGCCTGTGGGCATGATCTGGGGCGTGGGCAAGGCGCTGGCCACCAAGATGGAGACGGAGGGCATCCGTACCATCGGTCAGATCCGGGACATGGAGATGAAGGAACTGGTTCGCCGCTACGGCTCCATGGGCATGCGGCTCTACCATTTCTCCCGCGGGCAGGATGACCGCCGCGTCACGCCGCACAGCCCGATGAAGAGCATTTCCGCCGAAACCACCTTCAATACCGACCTTTCCTCGCTGGAGGAGCTGGAGCGGGAATTGTGGCCGCTGGCAGAGAAAGTGTCCAAGCGCATGAAGGCGGGGGGCCATGCCGGCCTGACGGTCATGTTGAAGCTGAAGACGCCTGATTTCAAGCTGATCACCCGGAACCAGCGACTGTCATCCCCGACACAGCTGGCTGATCGCATCTTCCGCACGGGCCGCGACCTTCTGCGGGCCGAATGCGACGGACGGCGCTTCCGGCTGCTGGGAATCGGCTGTCACGATCTGGCCGACCCGCGCGATGCCGATCCGCCGGATCTGGCCGATCCCGGACAATTGCAGCGGGCAAAGGTGGAACGCGCCATCGATGCTGTGCGCGCCAAGCTGGGCGGGCAGGCAATCTCCAAGGGGCGTGGGTTACCGGCCGCCGGGGGCAAGGCCGGACGCGACCCGATCGAGATGGAGTAGTCATACCAGCGGCTTGAAACGCCGACAGGTCGGCATTTCAAGCTTCGGCGGCATGGGCCGCCGCCGCGCCCGTCGGCGCGGATACCACCGGTCAGGAATTCTGACCGGTGGTATTATTTACCGAAGGTAAAGCGCACGCCCGCCAGGGCTGACCAGGTCTGGGCGGTGCCATGTGTGGCAAAATCGTCGGTGGCTGTGAAGCTGGGCTCACTTCCACGCACATAACGGCCATCGGCGAAGAAGGAGAAGCTGCCGCTGACGGGCACCGACAGGCCGACCACGCCCTGATAGGCAAAGCTCTCGGCACGGGCATCGGTATAGCCCATGGCCAGCCGTTCCGCCTCGGTCCGGGTCCAGCCCATGCCAATACCGACATAGGGCGTCAACCAGTCGGTAACCTTCATATTGACACGGGCATTGGCCATCGTGCCCAGCGATCCTATGGCGCCATCGACGCTGGGTGCTGTCAGCAGGGCCGAATCCCGGTCGCGATAGGCATATTCAAGTTCGAGGCGGAAGCTTTCCATCGGATGCCAGTCGCTGCCGCTGGTCACCCCGGCGCTGTTGCTATCAATCCCATAGGTAGTGGCATTAC
>CALRNG020000234.1:0-6148 GCA_943369495.1 Rhizobium sp. Q54 | reverse complement strand
AGCCCCTGCGCATTGTCGGCGGTATCGCCGCCATCTTCCTGCTTGGCTACCTGATTGAGCGGCTGCACCGCGACCGGCGCCTGGCCATCCATTTGAAGCTCAATAACCTGGCCGCCGTTCCGGCCTGATAAGCACCATCGGACTGCCTTGTCGCATGCGCCGCCCCCCGGCGCATGCGATCTTGTTTTCAGGCGATGGGCGCGATCACCGCATCCGGCACGCAAGCGTCCCGCACCGTCACCCGGTTGCCCTCCACCGACACCCGCCCTTCCGCGATCAGGCGGACGGCCGACGGATAGGCCCTGTGCTCCTGCTCCAGCACGCGGGCGGCCAGACTGTCGAGCGTATCGTTATCCGTGACGGGCACCGCAGCCTGTACGATGATCGGCCCTGTATCCATCTCCACCCGCACGAAATGAACCGTACAGCCGTGGAAGCGAACGCCGGTTTCGATGGCTTTCTGATGCGTATCCAGGCCCGGAAAGGCCGGCAGCAGGGAGGGGTGGATATTGATCAGCCGGTTGTGCCACGCCTGCACAAACACCGGCGACAGCAGGCGCATATAGCCGGCAAGGCAGACCAGACCGACGCCGGCACTTTCAAGCGCCGCAATCATTGCCGCCTCGTGCGCTGCCTTGTCGGCGAAATCCTTGGGCTTCAGCACCAGGGTGGCGATGCCGGCGGCGCGCGCCCGGTCCAGGCCGGCGGCGTCGGCCTTGTTGGAGATGACCAGCGCCACCTCCGCCGGATATGCGGGATCACGGGCAGCGTCGATCAGGGCCTGGAGGTTGCTGCCCCGGCCCGAGATCAGGACGCCCAGACGCAATCTCACGACCAGCGCTCCAGCCCCGCGATCACGACGCGGTGGCCATCACCACCACGCGGCACCACGGTGCCGATACGCTTCACGGTTTCGCCACCGTCAGCCAGGAGGCGCGCGGCTTCATCGGCCTTGTCGGCAGGCACGACCACGACCATGCCGATACCGCAATTGAAGGTGCGGGCCATCTCGGACGCTTCGACATTGCCCGTCTTCATCAGCCATCCGAACACCGGCGGCAGGTCCCAGGATGCTGCGTCCAGATCGACACCAAGGCCATCGGGCAGCACGCGCGGAATATTCTCAATCAACCCACCGCCCGTGATATGGGCCAGGGCGTTGACCGTGCCGGCACGCACGGCGGCCAGGACCGACTTCACATAGATACGCGTCGGGGTCAGCAGGGCGTCGCCCAGGCTGCGCGAGGCATCCCAGGGGCAGGCGCTGTCATAGCTCAGGCCCGAGACGCCCACCAGCTTGCGCACCAGGGAATAGCCGTTGGAATGCACCCCGCTGGAGGCCAGCCCCAGGACAACGTCACCGGCCTGCACCTTGTCACCGATCAGCACCTGAGACCGTTCCACGGCACCGACGGAGAAACCGGCCAGATCATAGTCACCAGCGGCATACATGCCGGGCATTTCCGCCGTCTCACCACCGACCAGCGCGCAGCCGGCCTGACGGCAACCCTCGGCAATCCCCGCGACAATGGCGCGACCGGCAGCCACATCCAGCGTGCCCGTGGCATAATAGTCCAGGAACAGCAGCGGCTCTGCGCCCTGCACCACCAGATCATTGACGCACATGGCGACCAGATCGATGCCGACCGTGTCATGCTTGCCCGCGTCGATGGCGACCTTCAGCTTGGTTCCCACACCATCGGTGGTGGAGACCAGCAGCGGATCATGGAAGCCCGCCGCGCGCAGATCGAACAGCGCGCCGAAGCCGCCCAGGCCCGCGTCAGAGCCGGAACGGGCGGTTGATTTGGCCAGCGGCTTGATCGCATCGACCAGCGCGTTACCTGCGTCGATATCGACACCCGCATCCCGGTAGGAATAGCTGCTCATGCCCTGGCCCTCACTGCTGGCGTAACGGTGCCGGGGTGGGGTAGAAAGCCCATGGTGGCCTGCCGCACCCCGGATTTGGCGCCGAACATAGCAACATCGGAATTCAAGGCAATGCCGGTCATCCGCACCCCCGCCCTGCGCAAAAGCCTGTCTGTCGCCCTGATGGCCCTGGGCCTGGCCCTGCCGGCCTCCGGTCAGGCGGTGGACGACCTGTTCACGGTGCGCGATGTGGGCGTCGATATCTCGTCAGGCAATGCCAATGTCGCCCGTGATCAGGGTGTGCGCGAGGCGCAGCGCAAGGCCTTCGACCTGATATTCGACCGGCTGACGGTGGATGGTGCGCGCACCGCCCTGCCCCCCGTCCCGTCCGACATGATCGAACGGATGGTGCAGAGCTTTGAAATCCAGGAAGAGCGGACATCGGCCACGCGCTATGTCGGCAAGCTGGCCATCCGCTTCAACGCCGCCGCCCTGCGCAATTATCTGCGCGCCAATAATGTCGCCTATGCCGAGGTGCGGTCCAAGCCGACCCTGGTCCTGCCCATCGATCAGACGAGTGGCACGCCTGTGCTGTGGCAGGTGGGGACCGTCTGGCGGCAGACCTGGGCCGATCTGGCCCCGCGCCAGGGGGGGCTGGTGCCGTTAACGGTGCCGTTTGGGGAGGTCGCCGACGTCAGCGATATCGGCGTCGACCAGGCCCTGGCCGGTGACACCGTCGCGCTGCGCCGCATTGCCGACCGCTATGGTGCCGGCGATGTGGCCGTGGTGGTGGCCAGCGGCACACCGGAGACGGGCCTGACGGTGACCGTCGCTCTGCACCCGACCACGGGTGCCGGGGAAAGTTTCAGCCTGACGCAATCCCCCCTGCCCGCCGACACGGGCGAGGCGGTGAACCCCACCCTGCGCGCCGCGGTGGAGGCCGTCACCCATCGGCTTGAGGAACGCTGGACCGCCGCCACGCAGATCGCCGCCGGCGCCCTGTCCGACCTGAAATTGACGGCCCGCTTCGCCGATCAGACCGGCTGGCTGTCCATCCGCAAACGTCTGGCCGGCATCAACACCATCACCCAGACCAATATCACCAGCCTGTCGCGCAATGCCGCCATCCTGGACCTGCGTCATGCCGGCGATATCAGCCAGTTGCGCACAGCGCTCTCTCAGCACGATCTGGTGCTGGAGGAGGGGGCCGAGGGGCCGGTGCTGCGCAGCATGCGGTAAGCGGCCCTGCCGCGTTCTACCACCCCATTGTTATCCTTTCGAAAACCCTCATACTGCCGCCTGGACCCTACAGGCGGAGTTGAGGCCCCATGAGCGATCTTACGCCCGACACCACAGCCACCGATCCCACACTGGAACGGCTGCGCCGCATCACCATGGGCATCACGGCGGGGCGGCTGGTGGCGGCCCTGCTGGTCGGCTGGCTGATCTATAGCGGCCATATGGGCTGGGCCTTCTGGCTGTTCGTGATAGCCGCCTTCGGTGCGCTGCTGGAAGGATCGGCGGCGCTCCTGTTCAAGACGCGGACCCGGCTGGGCGGGGTGCTGGACGGGTTCGCCGACCGGATGCTGCCGCTGCTGGCCCTGACGGCGCTGGCCTATAAGGGGTTGCTGCCGCTCTGGGTGCTGATCCCGGTTCTGCTGCGCGAACTGGTGCTGGCGCTGGGGCAGAAGCTGCCGGAGGCTGCCGGCAACGAGCCCTGGATACGGGAGCCGCGCTGGCTGTTCCATGTGAACATCGTGGCCATGGATGCGCTGGCCATCCTGTTCCTGCTGATCTACGGGCCTGGATTCGGGGTCGACCTGTTCATCCTGCCGACGGAGCTGGTGGTGGTGATATTGGCACTCGCCTCGCTGGTGCTGGCCTTCATTCGCCGGCCCAAGCCGGAGGATGAATTCCTCAATAATGATGCGGGCAAGGACGCATGATGCGCGCCAATCGACAGTGGAAATTCTGGCTGTGGGGCTTTGTCGGCTTCATCGTCATTGTCTGGTTGCTGCGCTCCATGCTGGCGCCGTTTGTGGCGGGGATGGCCGTGGCCTATCTGCTGGACCCGCTGGCCGACAAGCTGGAGGCGCGGCGCGTGCCGCGCTGGGCCGCGACGACGATTGTGCTGCTGGGCTTTTTGCTGTCGGCCGTGCTGGCGCTGCTGCTGCTGCTGCCGCTGTTGCAGGCGCAGGTGGTGCAGTTGATTGAGGTGGCGCCCGAATGGATCGCCTGGGCCAAGAAGGAAGTGCTGCCCGCGATCCAACGCTGGTTGCGTCGCCTTCCCGCAGCAGAGGCAAAGCAGCTGCGTGAAGCCGCCGGTTCCTATGCCGGCACCGCCGTCGGCTGGACCGCCGATGTGCTGCGCAACATCCTGACCAAGGGTGTCGCCATCATCGACATCCTATCCGTCATCTTCATCACGCCCATCGTGGCCTTCTATCTGCTGCGCGATTGGGACCGGCTGATCGCGACGGTGGATAGCTGGCTGCCCCGCCCCTATGCCGACACGATCCGCAGCCAGGCAAGGGAGGTCGACACCACGCTGGCCGGTTTCGTGCGCGGTCAGGCCACCGTCTGCCTGTGCCTGGGCGTGTTCTATGCCGTGGCGCTGACGGCGGCGGGGCTGGATTTCGGGTTGGTGATCGGCCTGATCACAGGGATTTTGTCCTTCATCCCCTTTGTCGGATCGCTGGTCGGATTCGTGGCCAGTGTCGGTCTGGCCCTGTTCCAGTTTGACGAATTCTGGCGCGTTGGCCTGATCGCCGGCATCTTCTTCTTCGGTCAGGCGGTGGAAGGCAATATCCTGACGCCCAAGTTGGTGGGCGATAAGGTGGGTCTGCATCCCGTCTGGGTGATGTTCGCCCTGCTGGCCGGCGGGGCCCTGTTCGGCTTTGTCGGCGTGCTGCTGGCCGTGCCTGTGGCCGCCGTCATCGGCGTGCTGACCCGATTCTGTTTGCAGCAATATATGCAGAGCAGCCTGTACCGTGGGTTCGATACGGCGGCGGCAACTCCCCTCGACTTGCCCCCCGACCCGCTGCTATCCCATCCGGCAGCCGAGGGGGCGGAACGGGGTGCCGGCGTCGCCGACCTGCCACCCAAGCCCTGACACCATTTCCCGTTTTCCAGCCCGTGCAGAAGGAGGGGCTCTTGCCATGACCACGCCCCCCCAAGCACCATCCAACCCATCCTCGCTGCTGTCCACGCGCCAGATTCCGCTGGATCTGGGGCATCGCTCCGCCATGGGGGAGGATGATTTCCTGGTGGCGCCGGGCAATCAGGATGCGGTGGCCTGGCTGGATGCCTGGCCGGAATGGCCGGCCCCGGCCCTGTTGCTGTTCGGCCCTGCGGGGTGCGGGAAAAGCCACCTGGCCCAGATTTGGCGGGCGCGGGCGCGGGGCAATCTTCTGTCGGTCGATGATCTGCGGGACGAGGCGGAACTGCCCGACCTGCTGCGCCCGATGCGCACCGCCGTGCTGGAGGGCGCGCAGGGGGTCGCGGGCGACCCCGCCCTGGAACGGTCCCTGTTCCATCTTTACAATCTGGCCAAGGAGATGGGCGGCTATCTGCTGCTGCTGGCGGAGAATGCGCCCGTCAACTGGGTCATCCGCCTGCCCGATTTGCGCTCCCGCCTGCTGGCGGCCCCCGCTGTGGGCATGGCCGCACCGGATGATGCCCTGTTGATGGCCGTGCTGGTGAAGCTGTTCGCCGACCGGCAGATCCGGGTGGGGGAGGATGTCATCGACTGGCTGATGACCCGCACCGAACGCAGCTTCGCCAATGCCCGCCGTGTGGTGGCGACGCTGGATCACGCGGCACTGGCTGCGAAGAAACCGATCACGGTGCGATTCTGCCGGCAGGTTCTGGGCGATCAGGTGTGATACCAAGGGTCATGGACCATGACCCTTGGAGGCCAGCGACCGCTGGCCCGCGCACCCATGTGCGCGCAAGCCAAGCTGCCGGAGGCAGCGCCCGGCGCATGAGGGAAAATGCAACGACCAAGAGCCATGATCCATGGCTCTTGGTCTGAACCGGCTCACCGCCAGATATTCGTCTGCCCACCGGCGCAGCGATATTGCCAGGGCTCACCCTCCCACCAGATCGTGCCCTCAAGGCTGTTGCCCGAGAACTCGCTGCGACCGCGATAGCCATAGCGCTGGATGAAGGCGCGTTCCACCTCGCTCTGGCAGGCATTCTGCGGTTTCTTCGCGACATAGCCGCCCGACCCACCGCCGCCGCCATTCCAGATGATGTCGTCATCATGCCGGCGCGGCGGCGG
>CALRNG020000233.1:0-6155 GCA_943369495.1 Rhizobium sp. Q54 | reverse complement strand
GTTCAACCTGCTGTGACAGCCGTCCTGCCCCCATGCTCAACTCATCGGCGCTGCTGCGCACCTGCGCGGCGGCGGCCCCGGTCTCGCCCGTGGCCTGGTTGACGCCGCTGATATGCTCCGTCACGTCACGGGTGCCGATAGAGGCTTGGGAGATGTTGCTGGCAATCTCTCGCGTGGCGGCCTGCTGCTGCTCCACGGCGGCGGATATGGCCGCTGCGGTAGAATGCAGTTCGCGGATCATGCCCGTCATACCGCGCAGCGCGCTGCCGGCCCGACCGGATGCGGCCTGGATTTCCTCCACCTTCTCGCGGATGCGGTCGGTGGCCTGGGCGGTCTGGGTTGCCAGACCCTTCACTTCGCCCGCCACGACGGCAAAGCCCTTGCCCGCCTCACCGGCCCGCGCCGCCTCGATGGTGGCGTTCAGGGCCAGCAGGTTCGTCTGGCTGGCGATGGCCTTGATCAACTCCACCACCTCGCCCACTTCCCGGGCGCTTTCAGTCAGTTGGCTCATGAGTTCGTCGGCCTGCCCTGCCTCCCGCACAGCCATGCTGGTGCGGGTGTTGGAGGCCTCGGCCTGGCGGCCGATCTCCTGAATGGAGGCTGCAAGCTCTTCGGTGGCGCTGGCCACGGCGGCGACATTGGTGCTGGCCTCCTCGGCGGCGGCGGCCACGGCGACGGATTGGCCGCTGGCATTGTTGGCCGTCATGCTCAAGGCATCGGCGGCACGCGCCATCTCGTCGGCGGCCTGGGCCACCAGATCAACCACACCCTTCACATTCATCTCGAAGTCATTGGTCAGATTGACCTGCCGCGTCACCAGCGACCAGGTGAGCATGGGCGCGACATAGCGACCTTCGCTGTCCAGGATCGCCGTCACCCGCAGGTCCATGACCTCCCCACCCAGCTTGATCTTGGTCCGATGCGGCAGGTTGGCGGGGTTGGACAGCAGGCGGCGCTGATGTTCTGGATGCTTATGCAGGATGTCGATGGACTGGCCGACCATCTCCTCCACCTTGCAGGGCAGCAGATGTTCGACGGTCTTCAGCACCTCGACGCTGCGCTTGTTCATATAGTTGATGCGGAAATTATCGGTGGGGTCGCAGGTCATCACGCCCAGGGGCGCATCGGCGATCATCTGGGCCTGGGCAAACGCCTTAGCAACCGTGCCCCGCAGCGTTTCAAAGGCCCGGGCGATACGCCCGATCTCATCCCTGCGGGTCCAGCCCAGCGCCGAGGGCGACTTGCCCTCCGCAAGTTCGCTGATGAGGGCACTGACCCGGTTCAGCGGCACCACCACCAGACGGGCCAGACCGAGGGCCGACAACAGGGCCACCAGGGCCGCACCGGCGATCACCGACCACAGCACGCTCAACAAGCCATGCAGGCCGTTATCGGCAATCTCTGTCCGTTGCGCCAGCTGTATGCGTTCCGCCCCCTCCACCGCGTCCAGAGCCTTGCGCAGCCGCGCCATGATGGGGGCGCTGACATGCTGGGCAACCAGATCGCGGGCCGCCTGAAGCCCACCAGCCTGCCCGGCCAGCGCGATCTCACGCCCGGCGACCTGAGTATGCCAGTCGGCAGCGGCTGCGCCAATCTCCCGCAACTGCCCCTGCAGCGCCGCGTCGGCGCTGGTCAGGTCCATCGCATCGCCCATGGCCTTGTCAAAGCGAACACGGGCCGGCGCAATCGGGGCCAGGAACTCCTTGTCCCCCGTCACCAGAAAGGCCCGCAGGGCGCTTTCCTCCTGCTGGATCGATTGCTGCAAGACCGAGACCCGGTCGAGTACCTGGTAGCTCTCAGTATTCAGGTCCACGGCTTCATGCGTGCGGTTGAGGAAGCCCGTTATCCCGACGCCAGACAGGGCCACCACTCCGATCACAACACCGAAGGACAGGGACAGCTTGCCCGTTACTGAAAGGTCAGAAAGATAAGACCGCATGACACGCTCCCTTTTGGGTAGGACGATTTCTTCGCCTGGGTTCAGCGTGCGCCACGATTATTACCTGAACTTTAACCTCTCGGGCTGACATCGTTGAAAAATTGGAAACTATCCATTTGCACACAAAAATCTTGGAAAATAGTTCGGCGTGAATATCAATCAAAAAAGAAAACCCCGGCATCTTTCGATACCGGGGTCGTTTTTGTCACCGTTCAGTCAGGGACTTTCAGGCCACGCCCAACTTGCGGTCATCTTCGCGCTTGCGGGCCGGCTGATAGGCGATGGCCGCATGTTCCGCGCAGTAGGGAAGACCGTTCAGCGACGGCTTTCCGCAGAAATGGAAGTCCGGCGACTTCGGATCGCCAACCGGCCACTTGCACATGCGTTCCGTCAGGGACAGGATCGTCGCGCCCTTGGTCGGCTTCTTTTTGATGGGCGAAGGCCGTCCCGAAAGGCCAAGACGATGCGCCTTGCCGATCACGGCATTGCGGGTGACATTGCCCAACAGCTCGGCGATCTCGCTGGCACTCATGCCTTGACCCCAAAGCTGGCGCAGCTTCTCAACGCGCTCTTCGCTCCAGGTGCTTTCCGTCGCTTCCACGCTCCAGGTCCCCTTGTGCTATGGCAATTACCGAAACCGGAACAGATAGTTCACCACATTGACGGGCCCAGCCCCTGACCCTGCGGATCGCTGTCTTATCCATTATCTGACCACTAAATATGGTGGCCTGTTAGATAAGAACCTACCAAATTTGATTCGGCTTGGGTAGGGGGCGCGGTACGGATTCCTGTGGGTAACTCCATTACCTATCCGAAGGGGGGAGAAGGACTATATGCCCTCCTCCCCACCCTCTCCTTTGCGCTTACGCCAGCGGCATGAAATCTTGACCTATGGTCAATCTTTCCTGCGCCTCAATCGCCGGCGCCCACATCCGTAGGCTTGGCTACGCCGCATGGGCGGCGCGGCGGCGGTCGCCGCCGTACTGACGGTCAAGAATTTTGACCGTCGGGATTACTGCCCGGCGGCGGCGGAGAAGCCGTTGGCGCCGTCGAAGCTGTACAGGCTGGCCGTCTGCACCACATCCAGGCCGGCATCGGCGAAGCGGCCCAGCAGGCTGATAATGGCGGCATGGCTGACCGGGGCCTTGCCATCGCCCAGCAGGCGCAGACGCCAATGGTCGGTGCAGAAGGTTTCCGGCGCCCCGTCGGGCCAGACCTTCTGACCACGGTTGGAGATCATGGACAGCTTCAGGTCACCGCCGATCAAGTCGGCCACGCGGGTTGCCATGTCGTCGCCATTGCCGCCCTTATGGTCCAGGAACACATCCACGCCGATCAGCTTCTTTTCCTGACGCGGATACTCCTTCAGGGCGATGCCGGCAAAGCTGGCCTTCTCGCCCACTTGATAGGAGGCGGGGATCAGGTGACTGGGGCGCTCACCCAGACGGTCGATCAGGTTCTGCGCGAAATCGCGGGTGCCGACGCGGGCCTTGGAGACGCCGCGCTTGAAGATATCGACGGTGTGGATGCCGTCCTCAATCATGCGCAGCCAGGCATTGTGGATCTTCTCTGCGGCTTCTGCCTGACCGATATGGACCAGCATCATCACCGAGGCCAGGATCAGGCCTGAGGGGTTGGCGATGTTCTTGCCGGCGATGGTGGGGGCGGAGCCGTGGATCGCCTCGAACATGGCGCACTGGTCGCCAATATTGGAGGAGCCAGCCAGACCGACTGAGCCCGTGATCTGGGCTGCGATGTCGGAGATGATATCGCCATACAGGTTCAGCGTGACGATTACGTCGAACTGTTCGGGCGTGTCGGCCAGACGGGCGGCACCGATATCGACGATCATGCTTTCATGTTCGATATCGGGATATTCGGCGGCAATCTCATCAAAGACGCGATGGAACAGGCCATCGCTGATCTTCATGATGTTGTCCTTCACGAAGGCCGTCACCTTGCGGCGATGGTTCGCGCGGGCATACTCAAAGGCGTAGCGGATGATCTTTTCCGACCCCGGCCGGGTGATCAGCTTGACCGCCTGGGTCACTTCCTGCGTCTGGCGGTATTCGATACCGGCATACAGGTCTTCCTCATTCTCGCGCACGATGACCACATCCATGGTCGGGTGCTTGGTCGAAACATAAGGATGATAGGAGACGCAGGGACGGATATTGGCGTAAAGGCCCAGTGCGCCACGGATCGTCACGTTCAGCGACTTGTACCCGCCCCCCTGCGGCGTGGTGATCGGGGCCTTCAGGAAGACCTTGGTCCGGCGCAGGCTGTCCCAGGCGCCCGGCTCCATGCCGTTCATGATACCGCGCTTATAGACGCTTTCGCCGATCTGGATTTCTTCAAAGGCCAGATTGGCGCCCGACGCCTGCAGCACTTCCAGCGTGGCGTCCATGATTTCGGGGCCAATGCCGTCGCCACGCGCGATGGTAATGGGGGTAGGTTCGGTCATGTGATGGTTCCTTTTCGTCAATGCCCGTCCCCTTCAGCGGGGTTTGCCGGGCTTGGCGGAGGCGAAGTTAATCCCGTTACCATTTTCGCACAATCGCATCGAAGGTCGGGGCGGCCCTGACCCGGCGGCGCAAGTCATGGATCACAAAGAACTTTTGTGTCGAAACCACCCCTGCCCCCGATATCTTCTGTGACAGGGCGGCGAACCGGCCTGTGAAACCCGGCCTGTGAAACACTGTGCAACATCGCATCGTCGCGTGTTTCACAGGACGTGCCGGCCTCCGCCCGTGAAACCCTGTGCAACATTTTTGTCGCCGATGTTGCGCAGGGCGTGACCCGCCGATGGAGTGAAACATCATGCAACATGGTTTCGCGGCGTGTTTCACAGCGGATGCAAAGGGAGCGGTGCGGCTGTCAGCCTAGCAAAAAACGGCTGCCGGCGGGAGAGTTGATCAGCGCATCAGCTCGCGCATGCCGGCATCCAGGCCGCCCAAGGTCAGCGGGTACATGCGGCCGTCCATGATCTTCTGGAAGATGCCGATCGATTGCGTGTAGGACCAGTACCGTTCATCCGAGGGGTTCAGCCAGATGGCGTGGGCGTACTTGTCCAGCAGGCGGCGCATCCAGACGATGCCCGCCTCCTCGTTGAAATGCTCCACCGATCCGCCCGGCTGCGTGATCTCATAGGGGCTCATGGAGGCATCGCCGACAAAGACCAGCTTATAATCGGGGCCATAGGTGTTGATCACCTCAAAGGTGGAGAGTTTCTCCACATGCCGGCGCTTGTTGTCCTTCCACACGCCCTCATAGACGCAATTGTGGAAGTAATAATATTCCAGATGCTTGAACTCCCCGCGCGCGGCGCTGAACAGTTCCTCGCACAGGCGGATATGGTCATCCATGGAGCCGCCAATATCCAGGAACAGCAGCACCTTCACGGCATTATGCCGTTCCGGCACCATCTTTATGTCAAGCCAGCCGGCATTGCGGGCCGTTGAACTGATCGTGTCGGGTAGATCCAGTACGTCCGCCGCCCCCTGGCGTGCGAATTTGCGCAGGCGGCGCAGGGCCACCTTGATGTTACGGGTACCCAGTTCAACACTGTCATCCAGATTGCGGAATTCCCGCTTGTCCCAGACCTTCACGGCCCGGCGATGGCGGCTGCCA
Source organism: Rhizobium sp. Q54 (assembly GCA_943369495.1). Lineage (GTDB taxonomy): Bacteria > Pseudomonadota > Alphaproteobacteria > Azospirillales > Azospirillaceae > Niveispirillum. The sequence continues at coordinate 586 of CALRNG020000233.1, read as the reverse complement.
TCCTGGCCGATGCGCACGCCTTCGGGATTGTAGCCATGGGCGCCGAACGGGCTGGTGCCTGCGGTTCCGATCCATTTATTACCGCCCTGGTGGCGGTCTTTCTGTTCGGCCAGCCGTTGCGCCAGCGTCTCCATCAGCTTGTCCCAGCCGCCCAGCGCCTCGATCTGCGCCTTCTCCTCATCGGTCAGGAATTTTTCGGCCAGTTTGCGCAGCCATTCCTCCGGGATACGGGCCGTCAGCTCCTCAGCGCCGATGGCAGCAGGACCTTCCAAGCCCTTGAAGACCGTGGCAAAAACCCGGTCAAACTTGTCCAGATTGCGCTCATCCTTCACCAGGATGGCGCGCGACAGATAGTAAAAATCCTCCACCGCATAGCCCGCGATGCCAGCCTGCATCGCCTCCATCAGCGCCAGATATTCCTTCAGGCTGACGGGCACGCCGGCCTTGCGCAGGTCATAGAAGAAGCCGGTGAACATGGGTCTTCACACGATTATCGAAGGGCGGATGAAAATCAGGATAGCAGGCCAAAGCTCAGGCCGCGACATCGGCGCGCAAGACCAGGGGCCGGAACCAGAGCGCGATGGCG
>CALRNG020000232.1:0-6160 GCA_943369495.1 Rhizobium sp. Q54 | reverse complement strand
ATTTTCGATCTGACGAAGCTGGAATTCGTCGATAGCTCCGGCCTGGGCATGTTCCTCATCGCCCGTGACGTTGCCTTGCCGAAGAAGATGGAGATCGAACTTTTCGGTGCGCAGGAATCGGTAAAGCGTATCCTGCAGATCGCCAAGTTCCAGACGCTGTTCCGCGTCACCCCCTGATCCCGGCGCGTGCATGGTGACCGCCGCCGCCCCGCCCGCAACGCCTGCCCACCCGCCATCCATTGGCGGGGAGGTGGCGTCGGCCCTGCTCTGGCGGTTGGCCACCAGCCATGGGCTGCGCGTGACCGATTGGGCGGTGGAAGCGGCGGAGATGGGGGAATTGCCGACCGCACCTGACATCCTTGTGGCTGTGCGCGGCAGTGTCCGCGACATCGCCGCCGGTTTGTCCCTGGGCGGATCGGCCTATGTTGAACTGGATGATGATGGTGATCTGCCGGGCGGGCTGCTGCCCCTGCTGGCGGGTTCGCCCTGCCTGCACATCTCCTTGTCGACGGCCACCTGTTTCAGCCTTGATCTGGCACCCCTGCTCTGTGGCGCTATGGTGGCGCGCGGCTGGCTGTCCGCGGGCCGCCGGGCCGATGCGGAGATTTGCCTGCATGAGGCGATCAGCAATGCCATCGTGCATGGTAACCTGGATATTCATCAGGGGCCGTCGGCGGATGCGGGTGCCTTTGATGGTTTCTTCCGGGCTGTCCAGGTCCGGCTGGCCGACCGTGACCATGCCCGCCGCCGCGTGACGGTGGAGGCGGTGGCAGCCGACGATATGCTGTGCATCACCATCCGGGATGAGGGGCGCGGCCATGCCGGCCATGTGCCGACGGCGGTGGAACAGTTGGAAGCCAAGTCGGGCCGGGGTATCCGCATCATGCTGGAACTGGCCGACCATGTGACCTTCACCGAGGGCGGTCGTGCCGCCCACCTGCATTTTCGCCGATGACGGATATGCAGCCCCCTTCGCCCCAGGGACCGAACCGGATCAGTTTCACCGACTGCCGCGTCCTGATCATTGATGACAGCCGTTTCAACCGTGAAATTCTGTCCCGGTTCATGCAATGGGTCGGGATCGGTCGTATCGAGTTTGCCGGTAACGGGGAGGAGGGGCTGACCAAGCTGCGGGCCTCCAACTACGATCTGGTGCTGCTGGATATCGACATGCCGGTGATGGATGGGCTGACCCTGTGTCGCCGCATCCGGGAGGAGCCGGTCTGGGCCGATCTGCCCGTGCTGATGCAGACATCGGCCAGTGCCGATCCGGCTGGCGTCAAATGTTTTGAGGCCGGGGCCAGCGATATCGTCACCAAGCCCATCAATCCCGGCGAATGCATGGCGCGCGTTCGCCTGCATCTGGAAAAGCAGTTCTTCTTCCGTAATCTGTCGGATTTTCACCGCCGCCTGCAAAGTGACCTGAAACTGGCGCGGTCGATGCAGAAATCCCTGATCCCCGACGCCCGTACCATTGCCGCTGCCGGCCAGCGTCACAAGCTGGCCATTGAGGGCCATTTCGAACCGTCGGACGAGTTGGGGGGCGATTTCTGGACCCTGTTCGACCTGGGCGATGATCAGGTCGGTGTGCTGGCGGCGGACTTTTCCGGCCATGGCATTTCTGCCGCCATCAACACCTTCCGATTCCATACGTTGATCGAGCGCATCCCCCCACAGGGCTTTGAGCCGATCGAATGGCTGACCATGCTGAACCGGCCGCTGAAGGATCTGCTGCCGGTCGGGCAGTTTGCCACCTGCTTTTATGGGATCATCGACAGCCGCGCCGGCACGCTTTCCTACGCCGCGGCCGGCGCGCCCAGTCCCATGCTGTTCCACCAGGGTCAGGTCACCATGCTGGACGCGAGCGGCCTGATGCTTGGGGTTTCCAACAATCCGTCCCTGACCGCCGATACTGTTGTGTTTCCACGCGGGTCCTCCTTGCTCATCTATTCCGATGCCATGACAGAGGCGGATGACAAGAACGGACACCTGATCGGTGAGGATGGTTTGCTGCGTCTTGTGCGGCAATGTTTCCCCGGTGGTGAGAACAGACTTGCGCGATTGCTCGCCTCCTTCGACACTATGGCTGCGCGGCCTTTGGCCGATGATCTGACGGCCATTTGCATCAGCAGGGTATGACCATGCCGGCGATGTCCCTCCCCAGTTGGTTTACAGGTTTGTTCAAGCCCAACCGTCGGCGGTATGACCGGCACGCGGTGCAGTTCGGGGTCCGGCTGCTGACCGCCGGTCACACCTATGACTGCAATATGCGGGATGTATCGCCCAGCGGGGCGCTGCTGGTGGATGCGCCGGACCTGACCATCGGGACCCTGGTCCAGCTGGAGATCTCACAGATCGCTCTGACGACCAGTGCGCGCGTTGTGCGCCGGACGGAACTGGGCATCGGCATTGAGTTTTCCAAGGACGGTGTTGGCGCCATCGTTGCCGGCTGGGCACGGGGGCAAAGCCCCTTGTCGGAGTAGCCACCCACCCCGGAATGTCTGGGTCCTGGTCGGCGCCCTTGCGTTGGCCGGCGTGGCGGGCCATTTGCTATGATCTTTGCTGTGGCCCTGACGGAACCCGACCTTGGCTAAACCGATCCCTGCGCCTGTCAAGCGGGCGACCCCGACCCGTGCCCTTCTGGGTCGGCTCTCGGCTGCCTATCTTGGGCCGTTCAAGCCAAAATTGCTGGCAGCATTGCTGCTGATGGTGCTGGAGGCGGCGGGAACGGGTGCCGTCGGGCTTGGGTTCCAGCCGCTGCTGGACCGGGCGTTCCAGCCCGACAATCAGGGTTTCCTGCTGCCGTTCGCGGCCCTGATCATGGCGGCCTTCGTGGTGCGCGGCACGGCGGCCTATGGCCATTCGGTCCTGGTCAACCATGTGGGCCAGCGTATCGTGGCGCGCATCCAGGGGCAGGTCTATGGCCACCTGATCCGCTCAGACCTGGCCTATCTGCACGGCCGCGCCTCAGGCCAATGGATCTCGCATCTGGTCAATGATGTGAACCAGATGCGGCTGGCCGTGTCGGAATGTCTGACGGGGGCGGTCAATCACAGCCTGACCCTGGTGGTGCTTGTCTGCATCATGTTCTATCAGGATTGGCGCCTCGGCCTGATCGCCTTCACCGTGTTTCCCGTGTCGGGTTGGTTCCTGGGCCGGCTGGGCAAACGGCTGCGCCGCATTGCCACCAGCCAGCAGACCGAACTGGGTAACTTCTCCGCCGTGCTGGGCCAGACGTTCCAGGGTGCGCGCCATGTAAAGGCCTATGGCATGGAGGCGTATGAGGAACGCCGGGTGGGCGTCACCATCGACCGGCTGCGCAAGCTGACGGCCAAAAGCTACCGCACCGGCGCCTCCATGCTGCCCATCAACGAGATTTTCAGCGGTGCCGCCGTGGTTGGCGTCATCATCTATGGCGGTCTGGCCATTGCCGACGGCACGCGCACGGCGGGCCAGCTGGTCAGCTTCATCGGTTCCTTCATGCTGGCCTATCAGCCCATGAAGGCCCTGACCAAGCTGAACGCCCAGCTTCAGGTCGGGCTGGCGGCGGCGGAACGGGTGCTGGCCGTGCTGGACACACCACCCGCCATCACCGACCGGCCCGGTGCGGTGACCGTACCGGCGGACGCCATCCACGATATCCGTTTCACGGGCGTGCGATTCTCCTATGACGGGGAGAAGGAGGCGCTGGAAGGCGTCGACATCACCGTCCCGGCGGGCCGCACCGTGGCGCTGGTCGGGGCGTCGGGATCGGGCAAGACCACCGCCTTGAACCTGATCCCGCGCTTCTATGAGGTGACGGACGGGGCGGTGACGGTGGGAGGATATGATGTCCGCGACCTGACCCTGTCCAGCCTGCGCGCCTCCATCGCGCTGGTCAGCCAGGAAACGGCCCTGTTCGACGACACGATCCTGGCCAACATCGCCTATGGCCGCCCCGGCGCCAGCCGGGCGGAGATTGAGGCGGCGGCCCGTGACGCGGCGGCCCATGATTTCATCCTGGAACTGCCCGACGGGTACGACACCATGGTCGGTGAGATGGGCCTGAAACTGTCAGGCGGACAGCGGCAGCGCATCGCGATTGCCCGTGCCATGCTGAAAAACGCCCCCATCCTGCTGCTGGACGAAGCGACCTCCGCCTTGGACAGCGCCTCCGAACGGGCCGTGCAGGATGCGCTGCGCCGTCTGGCGGCGGGCCGCACGACCCTGGTCATCGCCCACCGCCTGTCCACCATCGCCGATGCCGACCATATCTATGTGATGGATCAGGGCAGGGTGGTGGAGCAGGGGACGCATGCCGACCTGCTGGCCGCCGGCGGGGCCTATGCGCGGTATCAGGCGCTGCAGGGCGGGGTGTAAACTACGCTGCTTCCTTCTTCTTCGCCCCGATCTTCGGCTCCTCGCCTTTCAGCAGGCGGGCGATATTGTCCTTGTGGCGGATATAGACCAGTGCGGCGGTGAACAGGCACAGCCCCGCCACGGCGGGACCCGCCAGGAACCAGGCCACCACCGGGCTGGCCCCCACGGCGATCAGGGCGGACAGGGACGAGATACGGAACAACACAGCCGCCAGCAGCCAGGTACCGCACGCCGCCAGCCCCACGGGCCAGGAAATGGCCAGCAGCACGCCCAGCGAGGTGGCCACACCCTTGCCGCCCTTGAAGCCCAGCCAGACGGGGAAACTGTGGCCCAGCATGGACCCCGCTGCCGCCGCGATCCCGGCCTCCGTGCCCGCCACATACAGCGCGATCAGGGTGGCGATGGCGCCCTTGCCGCTATCCAGCAGCAGGGTGGCCAGCGCCAGCGGCTTATTCCCGGTGCGCAGCACATTGGTGGCACCGATATTACCGCTGCCGATCTGCCGGATATCGCCATAGCCGGCAATCCGGGTCAGGACGAGGCCGAAGGGGATGGAGCCAAGCAGATAGCCGCCGATCAAGGCGAGGATCAGCGGCAGCGGGGAGAGATCGGCCATGGTCTTTCTTCTTGTTTGTGGTCGGTCTGCAATCAGTTGCGGGCGAACACCGTGCGCCCATCCACGATTGTGCGCAAGACCATGCCCTGAACGGGGCGGCGGTCGAAGCAGCTGTTCTTGGACTTGGACGCCAGTTTCTCGGCCTCCACGCGCCAGGGCCGGTCCAGGTCGAACAGCACCAGATCGGCAGGCCCGCCCACCGACAGCCGGCCTAGGTGGGGCAGGCCCAGGATATTGGCGGGAATCGAGGTCAGGGCCGCCAGCGCCCGCGACAAGGGCAGTGACCCCTTATGCACCAGCTCCAGCGTCAGCGGCATCAGCGTTTCCAGGCCGACGGCGCCAAAGGCCGCCTGGGCGAAGGGCACGCGCTTGCTGTCCTGGTCATGCGGGTGGTGGTCGGACGCAATGGCATCGATGGTGCCATCGGCCAGCCCCTCAATGATGGCGCGGCGATCCATTTCGCCCCGCAGCGGCGGCGACAGTTTGAAGAAGGTGCGGTAATCGCCGACATCCATTTCGGTCAGCGCGAAATAGGGCGGGGCGGTGTCGCAGGTGATCTTCAGCCCGCGCGCCTTGGCCCGGCGGATGACCGCCACGGATTCGGCGGTGGAGATATTGGCGGCGTGGTAGCGCCCGCCCGTCATTTCCACCAGACGCAGATCGCGTTCCAGCATGATGACTTCCGCCATGCCCGGAATGCCGGCCAGCCCCAGACGGGTGGCGATCTCGCCCGCATTCATGACGCCGCCGGCCAGACGCGGCTCCGACGGGTGCTGGAAAATCGTCTGGCCGAAACCATTGGCATAGGACAGGACGCGGCGCATCAGGGCCGGGTCGGCGATGGGGCCGCCATCGGTGAAGCCCACGGCGCCGGCTTCGGCCAGCAGCCCGATCTCGCTGATCTCCTTGCCCGCCGTCTCCCGCGTCACGGTGCCATAGGCGAAGATCTTCACCAGCTTGGTTTCCCGCGCGCGCCGCGCGATGAATTCCAGGCCGGCCTCGTCATCAATCACCGGGTCGGTGTTGGGCAAGGCCGCCAGGGCGGTGATGCCGCCGGCAGCGGCACTGCGGCTGGCCGTCTGGATCGTCTCATTATGCTCAAGCCCTGGCTCCCCCACCTGGGCACGCAGATCGACAAGGCCGGGGGCCAGCACCAGCCCCGTGGCGTCCACGATCTCCGTGCCG
>CALRNG020000231.1:0-6163 GCA_943369495.1 Rhizobium sp. Q54 | reverse complement strand
GTGGGTGAGGCCGGCAAGCTGGTGGGCATCCTGACCCACCGCGACGTGCGCTTCGCCAACAACCCGAACCAGCCGGTCTCGGAGCTGATGACCAAGGATGGTCTGGTCACCGTCAAGCCGGGCGTGTCCAAGGAAGAGGCCAAGCGCCTGCTGCACCAGAACCGGATCGAAAAGCTGCTGGTCGTTGACGATGCCTATCGCTGCATCGGCATGATCACGGTCAAGGATATCGAAAAGGCGCAGAACCATCCCCACGCCGCCAAGGATGCCGCCGGTCGCCTGCGCGCCGCTGCCGCCACCGGTACCGGTCCCGATGGTCTGGAACGCGCCGCCGCCTTGTTCGATGCCGGCGTTGACGTGCTGGTCATCGATACGGCCCACGGCCATTCCAAGAAGGTGGCCGATCAGGTGCGCGCCGCCCGCGCCCTGAAGAACTATACCCAGATCATCGCCGGCAACGTCGCCACCGCCGACGCGGCGCTCGCCCTGATCGATGCCGGTGCGGACGCTATCAAGGTCGGTATCGGCCCCGGCTCCATCTGCACCACCCGCATCGTGGCCGGCGTGGGCGTGCCGCAGCTGACGGCCATCCTGGACGTGGTGGAGGCCTGTCAGAAGCAGGGCATCCCCGTCATCGCCGATGGCGGGATCAAATATTCGGGCGACCTGGCCAAGGCCATCGCCGCCGGTGCGTCGTGTGCCATGATGGGCGGCCTGTTCGCCGGTACCGATGAAAGCCCGGGTGAGGTCATCCTGTTCCAGGGCCGCTCCTACAAGGCCTATCGCGGCATGGGCTCCGTCGGGGCCATGGCCCGCGGCTCCGCCGACCGCTATTTCCAGGCCGAAGTCTCCAACACCCTGAAGCTGGTGCCCGAGGGTGTGGAAGGCCGGGTGCCGTACAAGGGCCCGATCGGGGCCGTGGTGCATCAGCTCATCGGCGGCCTGCGCGCCTCCATGGGCTACACCGGCTGCGCCACCATCAATGAGATGCGCACCAAGCCGCAATTCGTGCGCATCACCAATGCGGGCCTGCGCGAAAGCCATGTCCACGACATCACCATCACCAACGAAGCCCCGAACTACCGCCAGGGGTGATAGGTTCGTTGTTTGATCTGCCACCCCTCGTCATCCCGGCGAAAGCCGGGACCCAGGGGCCACAAGATCAAACCTTGATGCAGCCTTTCTAAAAGCTGTTTGAAGGTTGCGCACTTGGCCCCTGGGTCCCGGCTTTCGCCGGGATGACGATAAGGGGCGGGGTTCACCATTCTTCGTGGGCGTCGCGGAATAGAATGCACATGCACCACATCGACAGCCCCCAGAACCCGCAATTCAAGTCCTGGTCCGGGCTGCTGGAAAGCCGTGGCATCCGAAAAGCAGGGCAATTCCTGCTGGCGGGGCTGAAGACCGTGCCGGAGGCGCTGACGCGCTGGCCGCTTCATTTCACGCGCATCCTGATCCGCCATCCCGAATGGATCGCGGACTGGCCGCTGCCCGATCATATTCAGCCCGTGGTGCTGGCCGGTCCCCTGTTCCGGGAACTGGATGTCTCGGGCACGGATTACCCGATCCTGGTGGGTACCCTGCCGCACATCGCGCAGGCCGACCTGTCCGCCCCGCCAAAGGGTCTGGAACTGGTCTGCGCCCTGGGTGACCCCGCCAATCTGGGGGCACTGCTGCGCAGTGCGGCGGCGTTTGGCGCGTCCAAGGTCATTCTGCTGGAAGAAGCGGCCCACCCGTTCCACCCGAAATGCCTGCGCGCCGCCAGTAACGCCGTCTTCACGCTGAATATCGTGCGCGGTGGGCGCTGGGCGGCGCTGGATCAGGCGGCGGGGCCGCTGCTGGCGCTGGATTCCGGCGGCGATGATCTCGCCACCTTCCCCTGGCCCGAAGATGCCCGCCTGATCTTAGGCGAGGAAGGCCAAGGTGTGCCGCCGCAGGTCCCGGCGCAGCGCCTGACGATTGGCAGCACGGGCAATGTCGAAAGCCTGAACGCCACCGTCGCCGCCTCCATCGCGCTGTTCACCTATTACGCGGGCGGGCAATGACCAGCGGCCCCGGCGACGCGCCCGAACCCGATCTGGCCGCCATCGCCGCCGACCTGTCGGACAGTGTCGCCGCCCTGTCCACGGCCAGCGCGCTGGGCCTGCCCGACCTGCTGTCCCGCATCGATGCGCTGAAGGCGCGCATCGACCATCTGGAGGCGAAGATACGCGCCGAAATCCAGGACGAAGCCGGCCCCGATCCTGGCCCTTAGGCCTAGGTCTTTCGGTCTAGTTCCCTTGCGGCGCATAGCTCCCCTGTGGCTCTGCGGGCGGTTTTGCGGCCAAACCACCCACGCCTTAAGCATGCCTTCATCATTTCACGGCAACCTTGCATAGTTAAGACGCCACACAGGCGCCTTTTGTGCCATCATAGGGATGAAAAGGCGGGCATCATTATGGGTATCATGATGACGATCCAGGATCTGAACGACCTGCGCCAGGACATCCTGATCAAGGCGGATGAGATGCAGGCTGAGGCTGCGCGTCTGGAAGAGGCGCGACCCGATGAGGCGGCGAACCTGCGCCGCATTGCCGACCGTCTGGCCGTCTATATGCGGGACTATCTGGACGTGTCGAACGTGGAATGGCTGCCGCCGACCTCTGGTCGCTAGACCTGTTTTCGGTTGACCGGAAACAGGTCCGGCGGCGACTGCCGCCGCGCCGCCCATGCGGCGTAAGCCAAGCTGCGGATGCAGCGCTGGCGTTTGAGGAAAATGCTCTAAGCCCCCTCACTTCCCGCATGATCGACCAGTCGGCCCGGCACGCCGGCCAGCAGTCGTGCCGATAATTCGCTGGGGATCGCGCGCTTTTCCGCCGCGCCGAACGCTATCATCACATAGACCGTTTCCGCCGCCATCACAGGCTGCCCGCCGGGCCAGAGCGTGAAATCCGTCAGGATGGTGAAGGAGGTGGTGCCCACGCGGCCTGTGCGGATGGATTGTTCCAGCACATCGTCGAACCGCGCCGGGCCTTTCCATTCCTTGGTCTGCTTGACCACCATCATATCCAGGCCCAGGTCGTTCAGCCCCTGGATACCACCCACCAGGTGGCGCAGATATTCGGTGATGCCGATATCGATGAAATCACCATACCGGGCATTGAACACCACCTGCTGCGGATCGCATTCGCCATAGCGTACGCGGTGGCGGAAGCGAAAGGGCGGGGGTGTGGTCATGCTCAATCCTGAGAAAAGGGTCCCTCCCCGGTGCGATGGCCGGGAAGGGACCGTCCCATCTACTGCTTCGCTGCCAGCGCATCCTTCAGGCCCGGCACATAATCCGCCCCTTCGGGCACCTGGATGGAGGCGCCGTTGAAGTCGGTGCCCACCGGTTCCTGGCGCCCGCCCAGGCACTGCGACAGGAACCCTTCGGCCACCGCATAGAAGCTGGTGCGGTTGGCGGGCCGCGCGAAGCCATGGCCCTCGTCGGGGTACAGAACATAAGTGACGGGGATGGTCTTGGCCTTCATGGCCGCGACGATCTGATCGGATTCCGCCTGCTTCACGCGCGGGTCATTGGCCCCCTGGGCGATCAGCAGCGGCTTGGCGATCTTGTCGACATAGGTCAGGGGCGAGCGTTCTGTGAGCAGGGCCTTGCCCTCCTCGGTGCGCGGGTCGCCCACGCGGCGGGCCAGCTGTTCGAAGAAGGCGGCCCAATATTCCGGCACACTGGCCAGCAGCGTGTTCAGGTTGGACGGGCCGACAATATCAACGCCACAGGCGAACCGGTCCGGCGTGTTGGTCATGCCCCATAGCGTGGCATAGCCGCCATAGGACCCGCCATAGATGGCGACCTTGTCCTTCATGGTGACGCCCTGATTGATGGCCCAATCGACGGCGTCGATCAGGTCATCATGCATGGTCCGGCCCCATTGCTTGTCGCCGGCATTGGTGAAGCCCTTGCCGAATCCGGTCGACCCCCGGAAATTCACCGACAGCACGGCATAACCCCGGTTGGCCAGCCATTGATGCTCGCCATTATAGCCGAAGCCATCACGCGCCCACGGGCCGCCATGGACATTCAGGACCAGCGGCACCGGCTGATCCGGCTTGCCGTCGCCATTGGCATCGGCACCGGGCGGCAGGGAGAGGTAGCTGACCAGCACCTTGCCGTCGCGCGAGGGGATTTCCAGCGCCTGCATGGGCGCCAGCACCTTACCCTCCAGGTTCGGGCGGATGGTGAACAGACGGGTCAGGGTCTTGGCCTTGCGGTCATAAAGCCAGAAGGCTGCCGGCTCCGTCACCCGGTCGATGACCACCGTCCAGAACTTGTCATCCTTGGACCGGCTGGTGATGCCCCAGCTGCCCTTGGCTTCCAGGTTCAGATAGGCGATATCGGCGGCAACCGCATCGCCCACGGGCAGCCATTCATCCTTCAGATAATCGACATTATAGGCTTCAAGGGCCCCCGTAACCGGGTTGGTCAGGATGCCGCCAATATCGGCCTTGTCGCTTTCGGCCAGCAGCTTGGTCTCCCCGCTGCCCAGGTCCAGGGCGTAGATGGCGGCCTTGTCGCGGCCTGCGGTCGATTGCAGATAGGCGATGTTGCCATCCAGCGGGATGCCGGCAATGCCGCTCGTCAGGGCGTCGTCGGCGGCGATGGTCAGGATGGGCTTGCCCGGCTTGCCATCCTTGCCGAACGGCTCGATCTGAGTGCCGCCATCAGGAAGCGGCTTGGACGCCAGACGCAGGGTCAGGCTGCGGTCAGCATCGAACCCACCATAGCCTTCGTTCTTGAACACCAGTTCCAGCTTGCCGGTCTTCAAATCCAGCTTGTGGACATCATGCCATTTCGGATCGCGGTTGTTCAGGCCGACCAGGATCGTGTCCGGCACCTGGGTGGAGATGGCGACGATCTGCACCGTCGTCTTCTCGAACGGGGTCAGCGGCTTGGTTTCGGCACTGGCGACATCCACGCCATAGAGCAGGAAATCCTCATTCCCGCCCTTGTCCTGCAAATACAGAATCTGGTCGCCGGCGGGCGCCCAGAAGAAGCGGCGGATGGGGCGTTCCTTGTCGGCGGTCAGGGGCTTGGCGGCGTCGATATTGCCGATGGGCGCGACCCAGATATTCATCACCCCGTCGCGCGGGGCCAGAAAGGCGATGGATTGGCCATCGGGGCTGATGCTGGCGCCGGTGCGGCTGGGATTGCCGAAAATATCCTTGCGGGCGATCAGCTCTGCCGGGGCCTGCGTGGCGGCGGGCGCGGTCGCAGCCTCGTCCTTCTTGCCGCAGGCGGACAGGGTGGTGGCCAGGGTGATGGCCAGGAGGCTGCTGCCAAGCAGCGCGGGCAGTTTCCGTGTGGTCACGTACGCTCGTCCTTCTTCTGGATTGCCGCGCGCGGCATGGGACCCCATGACACGCGCGCAGCATCGAAACAGAAGACGGACTTTCAGGCAAGCCGATGCGCGGGTCGTATGCCCAACGGCTCGGTGTCATACTAACGGTCAAAATTCTTGACCGTTAGTATCCGCGCCGACTGGCGCGGCGGCGGCCCATGCCGCCGAAGCTTGAAATGCTGATGAGTCAGTATTTCAAGCCGCTGGTATCAGTCCACCGCCACCTCGTCGGCATTGTCCAGGTTATCCACGCATTTTGGCCGCATGATCAGGTACAGCACGACAATGCCGGCCAGCATGCCGACGGCCAGGGCAGGGGCACGCCAGTCGCCCGTGGTCAGCCGGTTGACGAACAGCAGGGCGCAGATCAGCGCCCCGCCGACGGGCACGAAGGACGGCACCTCGAACAGACCCTTCGCCTCTGTCGGGCGGCGCTGCAGGATCAGCAGCGCGATATTGATGATGGTGAACACGGCCAGCAGCAGCAGGACCGTGGCCGACGCCAGCTGGGCGATATCGCCCGACAGCATCAGGGCGGTGACAATCAACAGCAATGCGGCGATGGCCACATGCGGCGTGCGCCGCCCCGCATGCACGCGGCCCAGCGGGCGCGGCAGCAGCTCCAGCCGCGCCATGCCATAGGCCAGGCGCGAGGCCATGATATAGTTCAGCAGGGCGGTGTTGGAGACGGCGAAGACTGTGATCACCACGAAGATGACCGGCGGGATCCAGGGTGCGGCGCGGTTCACCACCTCCACCAGCGGCCCCGACGCGGTGGCCAGTTC
>CALRNG020000230.1:0-6166 GCA_943369495.1 Rhizobium sp. Q54 | reverse complement strand
CCTCAGCCGGGGATGGATGGAAGAAGCTGTCATGTTCGCCATCATGCAGCCGCGGCCCGTCCAGAAACCCCAGCTTCTCGTCCAACACCGCCAGATCACCCGTTGTCTCCACGTAGTGGGCGGCGGCATAGGCCAGCCAGACCCTGTCGTCGGAGATGCGGGTGCGCACACCGCGCCCCGACGGTGGCAGCCACCAATGCTGCACATCGCCTTCCACAAACTGCCGCCCCGCCGCCCGTAGCAGATGGGTGCGCGTGAGGTCCGGACGCGTGACGGCCAGCGCCATGCCATCCTGCAACTGGTCACGAAACCCGTAGGCACCGCTGGCCTGGTAGAAGGCGGACCGCGCCCAGATACGGCATGATAATGTCTGATAGAGCAGCCAGCCATTCAGCATGACATCCAGTGACCGGTCGGGCGTAGTGACCTGTACCTTACCCAGAATCTGCCGCCATTGCTGGCTGACCGCCGCCATGACGGCGTCCAGGTCGGCATCGCGGTAGCGAGTGACCAGGGTGCGGGCGGCATCGGCGCTCTCCGCCTGGCCCAGCAGGAATACGATCTCGACCCTGCCATCGGGCGGCAGGTCGATCCGGGTCCGCAGAACCCCGCACGGGTCCAGGCCGGCCCCCACCCGCTTGGACAAAGGTCCCATGCCGGCCAGCGCCAGCGGGTGGGCCAATGTGCCGTTCCGCCCGATAAACTCCCGCCGGTCACCGGTCCAATCCGTCTGCTGTCCGCACAGGTCGGCAAAGGCGACATGCCCGCCAACATCGCGGTTCCAGGGGTTGCGGGCGAACATCGCCCCGGTGGCGGCATCGATGGACGTGCTCACAAAGGCGCGTGTGGCATCCCGCGATGGACCCAGCACCCATTCCACATAGGCCGTCGCCGTCAGGGAACGGGGCCGGTGCGTCGTGTTATGCAACGTCAGGCGTGCAATACGCACAGGCGCATCGACCGGCACATAGAGCAGCAGATCACTGGAGATGCCATTGGCGCGGTGCGTGAACCGGCTGTAACCCCAGCCATGTCGGGTGATATAGTGACCGCCCGGGTCGCGGATGGGGCTGGGGGTCGGTGACCAGAGCGCACCGCTATCCTCATCCCGCAGATAGAAGGCGTCGCCGGTCGGGTCGATGACAGGATCGTTCGACCAAGGCGTCAACTGGTTCTCCCGGCTGTTGCCGGCCCAGCAGAAGCCATTGCCGTCAGCCGACACCTGAAAGCCGAAATCCGGATTTGCGATGACATTGATCCACGGGGCCGGCGTTGCCTGACCCGGACCCTGGGTGATGACATATTCGCTGGCGTTCCGGGCAAAGCCGCCAAGCCCATTGAAGAATTCCAGATCGGGCTTCACCGACGGGGACAGGGCCAACACCGCCGACGCCCGCCGCTTGGGGATGAGGACCGGCGGGGGCGCATCGGTGCCCAGACGCTGTAACTGGTCAAACAGGCTGCCGCGCCGCGCGACCAGCACCACCCGCGCCACGGCGTTCAGAAGGGCTTGCGCTTGCGGGGTGATCAGGTCGGCGCGCAGCAGATAGACGCCTCCCGGCGTCGCGTCATGGCCCATAGGCTGACGCGAACGGTTCACCCGCACCAGCGTTTCCAGTGCCGTCTGCAACTCCTGCAGGTAGGAGGCCGGATGGTCATTCAGGATGATCAGGTCCACCGCGAACCGCTTCATCCGCCAGTAATCGAAGGCCAGCAGCCCCTCCCGCACCACGGGGAGATCATCACTGTCCGTAATGCGCAGCAGCAGGATCGGCAGATCGCCAGAGATCCCCAGCGGCCACAGATCCGACTGCGGGGCCAACCCGTTCTGGATCAGGGCCGAGGCGGGTCGCAAAGCCGGGGTGGCATGAACCAGATGCCCGGCCAGTTGCTGGAACAGGGCAGCCGTGCCGGCACCGATTCCGAGATGGCGTTGCTGCACCTGTGCCTGCGTCCAGGCCAGGGTGGCGGCACGGGCATAGGCGGTCACATCCCGGTGCCGGTCGATCATGTCCAGCAGCGCGGCACGGCTGTCGGCAGCCAAGGTCCAGAAGGCCAGCCGGGCCGTGCCCTGCGGTGCCAGCCGGACGGTCTGACGCAAGGCAAAGACCGGGTCCAATACGGTGCCGGTCGTGCCCGACAGGTTCTGTGCCGGCTCCATCGCGACGGCATCCCGCAGGGATCGGCCCCGGCCCAGGAAACGGGCGCGGTCAGTTTCAAAACTGCTGACCCCACCGTCATTGCCCTCGACCACCAGCATGTGTCCCAGCCAAATCTCGGCTTCATCCGGACTACGCCGCCGGCGTGTGGCGATCAACGCATCACAGCCAGGCAGATGTTCGGTCTGCACGAACAGCTTGGCGAAGGCCGGATGGGCGACATCGGCCGCCTGCGGGCACAGTGCCAGCTCCAGATAGGACGTAACGTCCAGATGCCGGGCATGGGGGCCTTCGTTGGTGAGGGTGACCCGGCGCACCTCCGCATCATCCTCCGCGGAGATCAGGATATCCAGCCCGGTGACCAACGATCCATCATGCCTAACGAATTCCGCTCGATCTTCATGAAAGGTCACGTCATAGCTGTCGGGATCGACACCACAGGGGTGATAGGCCGCCGACCAGAGCCGGCCATCGTCAAGATCGCGCAGGAAGATGCCGGTGCCATGGCTGTCGCAGGTAGGGTCCTCCCGCCAGCGGGTCAGGGCGATGGTCCCCCGCCGAATCTGGCCCGCACCCGCCGCCGTCAGCATCGTCGTCATCCGACCGTTGGACAGCAGCAGGGTTGCCGGTGCGGCCTGATGCGGGTGCGTGAAATGCCGGTTGGCCAGCGGTTCGCTGGCGGGACCGGTGATGCGGGCATCCGGCCCGGCGGCCCAGTGATGGGTGACCGGCACCTCCGCCGGCATCCGCTCCTGCAAAAGCAGTTCGGTCGCCCGGACCATCGGTTCGGCATGGAAGCGTGCCCGCATGAAGCCGTTCAGCAGGGTATTGGCGATCGCGACGATACCCATCCCCTGATGATGGGCCATATAGGCCTGGACCAGCGCCATCCCCTGTCCCTTGGGCAGGCGCGCCGGGGTGAAATCCAAGGCCTCATAATATCCGTAATGCCCACGCCCCCCCATCAGCAGCAGCCGATGCAGATTGCAGGCCGCCGCAGACGGATCGACCATGGCCGCCAGCATGGTGGCATAAGGGGCAATGACGGTATCCGCCGCCAGGCCACGCTTGAGGCCAAGACTGGGGACGCCGAAGTTGGAATATTGGTAGGTCAGGTCAAGGTCACGGGCATTATAGGCGGATTCCGACATACCCCATGGCACGCCCAGGCGGGCGGCATAGACGATCTGGCGATGAACAATCAGCCGGCTGGTCCTTTCCAGCAGGCTGCCGCCGGGGGCCCGCATCACCAGGGCCGGCATCAGATATTCGAACATCGACCCGGACCAGGAAACCAGTGCCGCATGATGATTGGCCGGCA
Source organism: Rhizobium sp. Q54 (assembly GCA_943369495.1). Taxonomy (GTDB): domain Bacteria; phylum Pseudomonadota; class Alphaproteobacteria; order Azospirillales; family Azospirillaceae; genus Niveispirillum. Next base: position 2,686 of record CALRNG020000230.1, on the reverse strand, counting down.
CGACCGTGCGGCCCAGGCGGAACCAGTGCCGGGCGGGAATATCGCCCTTGGCGATGGCAATGAAGCTGGCCAGCCGCGCCTCGGATGCCAGAAGGTCGTAGCAGCTTGGGTCCGGGACATTTTCGTTCAACAGATGCCCAATGGATAGAAGCTGACGTTCGCTATCGTAGAGGAAGGTAAAGTCCATGGCGGCGACCAAGGCCCGCGCCCGGTGGGCCAGCATCGCCAGGCGGGGGCCGAGAGTGTCGTCATACTGTTCATCCCGATGATGGGAATGGATACAGTCAAGACAGGCCCCGGCCCAGTAGGCAGCATCCGTCCCCATTGACGCCAGCGCCGGGGTCGTCATCAAGCTGGCAATCTGCTCTGCTCGTTTGGTCAGGTTGGACATGATGGTGTCCGGGTCGCCTTCGCATGATTGCTGGCGGATGACGCGGGCCAGGGTGTCCAGGGCCTGATCCAGGCGACCGCCAGCCTCGCTCTGCCCGGACGTGGGCCGGATGTCCCGCACCAGGGCCAGCGCATCGGCCACCCCTTGCACCCGCATGGCATCGGGACAAAGGCCGGTGCGCCATACATCACAACTGTTCGCCAGCGCGATCAGATGGCCGGCCAGATTACCGCTATCCACAGAAGAAACATATTTCGGGTCCAGCGGGCGCAGATCCGCCGTGGCATACCAGTTCAGAAAATGCCCCCGATACCGCTCCATCCGGTCCATGTTGCCCATCGTCGCCTCCAGACGGTCCAGGGCATCCTGGGTGCCGATCCAGCCGAAATCCCGCGCGGCAACCACCGACAGCAGGTAAAGGCCGATATTGGTGGGCGAGGTCCGACGGGCCAGCACGGGTACCGGGGTCTCCTGGAAGTTATCAGGCGGCAGCATATTGTCGTCGGTCGTGACGAACCGTTCGAAATAACGCCAGGTACGGCGCGCGGTCAGGCGCAGGGTCGTCGTCGCCTCAGGCCCCAGATCTTCCAGCTCCTGATCCTGGCTGGGCCGGCTGATCCGTTCGGCGATGAAGGGCGATAACAGCCAGGGCAGGGTAAAGGGCAGGCAGAGCAGCCAGTTCCCGCCGCCCGCCGCCAGCGCCACCGCAAAGCCGGCAAGGGCCAGGACCGGCGCCCCGGCCATGCGCTTGAAGCTTCCAACCCGGCTCAGCCGCGGGGCGATTGAGGTCTGCGCCGCAGGAACCCATTGCAGCAGATGCCGATGGCTGACCCACATGCGCCAGAGCGTGCGCAGGACCGCATCCATCAGCATCCAGGCCTGGTGGGCCAGGAAGCCACCCGTCAGGGCCGCGAGCAGCAGGGCCTGCCGGGCCTCTGCCACCAACGAGCGCAGATGGCTTGAATGCCGCATGCCCGTCTGGGTCGGCCACAGCGCGGTGACAATGCGAAAAAGGGGCGGCGCCGACAGCAGGAGCATGTTGAACAGGGTCCACACCAGGCTAGCCGCGAATGGCAAGGTCCAACCCAGCACCAGCGACAGGATCATCAGCGGCGCCACCAGGGTGCGGCGCAGATTGTCCAGCATCTTCCACCGGCCCACGGCGGGCACCACGCCGTTGACCCGGCTGGGGTCGGTGGCGGCATAGCCCCGTCCCATCAGCCAGGGCAGCAACTGCCAGTCGCCACGCGCCCAGCGGTGATGGCGCAGGGCGTCCAGCTCATAACGGGTGGGAAAATCCTCCACCAACTCGACATCGGTGACCAGGGCCGCCCGCGCGAAATTGCCCTCAAACAGGTCATGGCTCAACACGGTGCCGTCCGGCACGCGCCCGGCCAAGGCCAGTTCGAAGGCCTCGATGTCATAAATACCCTTGCCGGCATAGGACCCTTCCCCGAACAGGTCCTGGTAATGGTCGGATATGGCGGCGGCATAGGGGTCGATGCCGTTCAGGCTGGAGAAGATGCGCTGAAACAGCGACCCCTCCTGCCCGACAGGCAGCGATGGCGTGATCCGGGGCTGTAACAGGCCAAAGCCTTCGACAACCCTGCCCTCCCCCGGATCAAAGCGGGGCCGGTTCAGCGGATGCGCCATCTTGCCGATCAACCGCCGGGCGGCGTCGCGTGGCAGGCGTGTATCGGCATCCAGGGTGAGGACATAGCGCACCCCGACGGGCACCACGGTCCCCTCCAACTCCAGGAACCCGGTATCGGTGGCACCACGCAGCAGGCGGTTGAGCTCATGCAGCTTACCGCGCTTGCGCTCCCACCCCATCCAGCAGCCTTCGCCCGGACACCAGACCCGCCTTCGGTGCAGCAGCAGGAAACGCGGACCGCCGGGGGCGGGTGCATAACGCGTATTCAGCCGGGCGATCCCGTCGCGGGCTGCCTTCAGCAGGATGTCATCGGCTTCTGTCTGTTCGGTGGCGGCGTCGGTCCAGTCGGACAGAAGGGCGAACAGCAGGTCGCCATCCGGACTGGCCAGATGATGCACCTCCAACTGTGCCACCTGTTCAGCAATGGCGCCGGGGGTTGTCAGCAAGGTGGGAACCGCCACCAAGGTTCGCAGGTCTGCCGGCACCCCTTCCGTCAACGCCATGCCCGGCAGGGCCGTGGCCCCGATCCCCAGCGACAGGACGCGGTTGAACAGCGCCATGGCAACGTCGAAGACGGGGATGAAGGAGGCCAGCCCCAACATCAGCATGACCGACAAACCCACGCCCGTTTCTGCCAAAAG
>CALRNG020000229.1:0-6201 GCA_943369495.1 Rhizobium sp. Q54 | reverse complement strand
CGACCGATCGGGCTGCGGTGACATCAGAAATCTAGATCAGAAGCGGACGCGGGCACCTGAGATCAGGCCGTTGATATCCTTATACTTGACCGTCCGCGTATCGTAGGAATGGTTGCGGTAGCTGAGATAGAAGTCGGTGGCGAAGGCATCGATGGTCTGCACATACCCAACCGACCAAGCCTTGGCATCGCCACCGGCAATGGCCATGTCCTTCTGCACCATATAGTCGACCACAAAGGAGCTGTTGCCCAGGCCCGTGACATTGGCCAGATAGCCCAGCTTGCCATACCAGAAGTCGCTGTCGCGCGGACCGATATCGCGGGTACCGCCAGCGACCGTCACGTTGAAGCCATTGGCCAGCTTCACCGAGAGCGACCCGTTGGTCTGGGTATCGAAACCGGTGCGGCTGTCATTGTCGACATGGCCGATGGCACCCGACACTTCCGTGGTGCCGATCTTGCCCGTGTAGCGACCGGCGAAATCGGTGGCCCCGCCTTCAACGAAGCTGGTGGACAGCATGAAGCCGCCAAAGGTGGGGGTGTCGTAACGGACACGGTCGTCGCGGCTCATCCCGTCGAAATTATTGAAGACGGTGTTGATATTGGGGCCGGCGGCCCGGTTCGCCTTGTTGCGGAACAGCACACCGCCGAAAATGGAGCCGATATCGGTGTGGCTGATCATTGTCGCGGTGCCGGACAGATCGACCTCCGACGTCACATTGGTCGCCGTGTCGCCCTGACCGACCCAGATCCGGCCGAAATTCTTGTGCTGAACCCAGAATTCCACCTTGCGCTCATTGACGGAGAAGGCACCGGCATCGGTGCCAAAACCCGTGGTGCGCGAGGAACCGGAACTGGTTTCGAACTCGATATCGGAACCCGCGGTCCAGTTATCATCCAGCTTGGCGGAGCCGGCCACGCGGATACGGCTGGACGCCTGGGAATTGTCGACGAACATCGTGTCATTGTCGAACCCGTCATCGGCGAACTGTACCGCGCGACCGACCTGACCGGACAGCATCAGCTTGACCTTGCCGTTACCCGATTGCGTCACCTGCGGTGCCTTGTAGGCATCGGCGGACACCAGCGGCGCATCCTTCGCTGAAGGCGGGCCGGCGGGGGTGCTGGGCGCCTTTTCCAGCTTGTCGATACGGGCCATCAGGGCCTGGACCTGCGCGCGCAGCGCCTCCACCTCGCTGGCCGGGGCCTGCTGGGCCAGGGCGGAGGTAGCGGAAACGGCGAACAGGGCGGCACCGGCCAGAAGGGCGGCGGATATCCGGGGCGACACTTTCATCAGCAAATCCTCCCATGGGCGGCCCCGTGGCGGGGCACTCGTTCATTGCATTGGGATGACGTTTTCATGGCGGGATACGCCCGGCACTGGCAAAGAGGCCGGGTACTTCTCCAATCCAGGCAGGGCCATGACAATGTCATCGATGATGTACCGTGCGAATGATTTGGGTCGATGATGGGATCGACCCGTCCAATATTGGCCAGCACATCAGAACAGGCATAGATTGACCGGGATCGTTACAAAACCGTAACCCCGACCTTTGGGTGGGGGGCGTCGATCCCCGACCCGGCGTGGCCGGTGTGCCACAGGGGACGGGCATGGCACCCTGTCGGGGGTGGCACTGGTCAGGGCTGCCGCTTGCCCTTATGGTCCCCCCGCCTTTTCCGCCACACCTTTGCGCCAGGGCCGACCATCATGATCCCCCGCTACTCCCGCCCCGAAATGACCCGCATCTGGGACCCGGAGAACCGGTTCCGCATCTGGTTCGAGATTGAGGCCCATGCCTGCGACGCGCAGGCCCAGCTGGGTGTGATCCCGGCGGAAGCCGCCAAGGCTGTGTGGGAGCGCGGGGCCTGGGAGATCGACCGGATCGACGAGATCGAGCGCGAGACCAAGCATGATGTCATCGCCTTCCTGACCAATCTGGCCGAACATGTCGGGCCGGAGGCGCGGTTCGTCCATCAGGGCATGACCAGTTCCGACGTGCTGGACACTTGCCTGGCGGTGCAGATGACCCAGGCCGCCGACCTGCTGTTGGCCGATCTGGACCGGCTGCTGGAGGCGCTGAAGCGCCGCGCGCTGGAACATAAATATACCGCCACCATCGGCCGCAGCCACGGCATCCATGCCGAGCCGACGACGTTCGGCGTGAAGCTGGCCGGCCATTACGCGGCCTTCGCTCGCAACAAGAAGCGCCTGGAAGCGGCCCGGGCCGAGATCGCCACCTGCGCCATCTCCGGTGCGGTCGGCACCTTCGCCAATATCGACCCGTTTGTGGAAGAATATGTGGCGGAAAAGCTGGGCCTGACGGTGGAGCCTCATTCCACCCAGGTCATCCCGCGCGACCGCCATGCCATGTATTTCGCGACCCTGGGCGTGATCGCTGCCAGCCTCGACAATCTGGCGACCGAAGTCCGCCATTTGCAGCGCAGTGAAGTGCGCGAGGCGGAGGAGTATTTCTCGCCCGGGCAAAAGGGCAGCAGCGCCATGCCGCACAAGCGCAACCCGGTTCTGTCGGAAAACCTGTCGGGCCTGTCGCGTATCGTGCGGGGCTATGTCACCCCGGCGCTGGAGAATGTCACGCTGTGGCATGAGCGCGACATCTCGCATTCGTCGGTCGAACGCATGATCGGCCCCGACGCCACCGTGACCTTGGACTTCGCCCTGGCCCGCACCACGGGTCTGGTGGAAAAGCTGGTCGTGTACCCGGAGAACCTCCAGAAGAACCTGGACATGCTGGGCGGTCTGCACAATTCGCAACGCCTGCTGCTGGCCCTGACCCAGGCGGGGATGAGCCGCGAGGACGCCTATCGCGCGGTCCAGCGCAATGCCATGCCCGTCTGGCTGGAAGGCAAGGATTTCCGCACCATGCTGAAATCCGATGCCGATGTGATGAAGCACCTGAGCGATGCCGCCATCGACGATGCCTTCGATCTCGGCTACCACACCAAGCATGTGGACACGATCTTCCGCCGCGTCTTCGGGGAATGATCGGCAGGGCCGAAAACAGCTCCAATCCCCCTTGATCGGTCACGATCAAGGGGGATGAGTATCAGATTTTAGCCAGCGACCCGGACCTCAATCCAGCGCGAAGACCATGGCCTTCAGATATTGCGTTTCGGGTAGCAGCGGGTGGACCGGGTGGTCGCTGCCGGCCCCTGCGAAGCGCAGGATACGGCCCTGGCGGCCGGCATCGGACAGACCGCGCGCCACCTCCGCATGGAACAGAGGCGGTTCCATGTTGTGGGAGCAGCTGGCCACCAGCAGCATGCCGCCGGGTGCCACCAGACGGGCCGCCGTCTTGGTCATCCGGCGATAGGCGCGGCTGCCCACGGCCAGGTCCTTCTTGGACTTCACAAAGGCCGGCGGATCGGCGATCACCACGTCAAATGTGCGACCCTCGGTCACCCACTGATCCATCAGGGTGAAGGCATCGCCCTTTTCCGCCGTCACGCGGTCGGCCACGCCATTGGCCTCCGCCGCCTTCATGGCGATAGACAGCGACAGGGCCGACCGGTCGACCAGGGTAACGTGGGCGGCGCCGCGCTTGGCGGCCAGCACGCCGAAACCGCCGGCATAAGTGTAGAAATCCACCACCGACCGGCCCTTGCACAGGTCGGCGATGAAGGAACGGTTGTCGCGCTGGTCGAAGAACCAGCCCGTCTTCTGCCCTTCCGACAGGTCGGCGAAGAAGGTGGCGCCGTTTTCTTCAAGCGGGATCAGGCCCTGGACGGAGCCCTTCACCACCTTTACCACGTCATCCAGCCCCTCAAACGACCGCGCCGTGCTGTCATTGCGCAGCACGATGGCAGACGGGTTCAGCACCTCGTCCAGAGCGTCCAGGATCATGGGCAGGCGGCAATCCATGGCGACATTGTTGGCCTGCACCACGGCGATATCGCCATAGCGGTCAATGATCAGGGCCGGTAACCCGTCACTCTCCGCATGGATCAGGCGGTAGAAGGGCCGGTCATAGAGCCGCTCACGGATTTCCAGGGCGCGGCGGATGCGGCGCGCGAAAAAGGCCGTATCGATGGTTTCCGCCGGATCGCGGGTCAGGAAGCGGGCACAGATCAGGCTATGCGGGTTGAAGGCGGCCAGACCCAGGGTGGCCCCCCCGGCATCGGTGACGCGGACGATGGACCCCGCCGGCAGCGCCTTGGCCGCCTTGTCCATGTCCACTTCGTTGGAATAGACCCAGGGATGGCCATGCTGGGCCCGCTTATGCCGGCCCGCCTGGATGCGGATCACGGGCAGGGATGCGGGCTTGACAGACGATGTCATCGTGTCGGTGGTCATGGCGGGGGCCGTTGCGGCGGGAATGTCGGTCATGGCGCGCAAAGTACCGCCGGGATCGCCTTCGGCTCAAGCCACAAGGCGGTCACCCTGCCATTCATAAGCCGTTAGATAGGCAGATACAGGCCGGTGACCGCCGGCACGGCGCTTGAGGGGCCAAAACAATATCAGGTCAGCGACTGCTGGCCCGGCGCTCGTGCGCCGCGAGCCATGGCGGCGGATGCCGCCGCCCGGCGACTGAGGGAACAAAACAACTTCAGGCCAGCGGTCGGCACAGGCGCAGATCCTCGCGATGATGCCCATGTTCCACGGCGCGGGCCAGGGCCACTGACACGCTGACGCCGATGCCTTCGCGCTGCGGCAGGTGCAGATGCACCGCGTTGCAGCCCAGATCGACCGCGACCCTGTCCATATCATCCAGCAGGACATCAATGGCGGCTTCCGGCTCGATCAGGTCCAGGGCCAGGAACATGTCCACCTGGAACACCTTGCCATGCCGGGGGCTGGGCAGGACCTGATAGGCATAGATGCCATGGATATAGCCATGATCACCCTCCACGGTCCGGATGCCGCCGTCAGCCGCCCCCAGCAGCAGGCCGGCATAGTGGCGCCAGGCCTCAGGGTTATCGGCGGCGCGCCCCGTCTGTACCAGCGGCCAGGCCTGGTCGATGCGGCGCCGGTCCAGCGGCTTTGCGGAAAAACGGTCGGACATTGTCACCCGTTCCGGCGAGATAGGCACGGCGAAGTCTCTGTCTGTCTGAACATGGCTGCCGCCCGGTCACACCGGCGGTCCCCCATCGTTAACCGATATGCCGATGGTCGCGCTTTGATATAGATCAAGGCGCGCTCACGCGGTTGGGCTTAAGACCTCTGGATATGTGTTCATCGGCCAACCATTATGAAATCCTTCGATTGGCTGGCGGACATGAATGGAAGCGTCCCACTGGCTCTGCTGCGCATTGTGGATCGTTTCCAAAGGGCGCATTCTTCCTTCCGGCGGAAAACCGGGTGCGATGCTTATATCGGGGGGCCTTTCAATGGCGTTGGCTGGACATGCATGCACGCGCGACAGCGCCATGGCGGCCCGTATCGACATCTCGCCCTGCAATGCCTGCCCTGTGCGCAGCATGTCGGTCTGTTCCGCGCTGGAGGCGGATGAACTAAAGCGGCTGGCCGATATCCTGGTGTCGGTAAAGGTGGATGCTGGGCATACCCTGTTCGCGGAAGGCGACGGCGCCGACACACTGTTCAATGTTACCGCTGGCACCATGAAGCTGTACAAGCTGCTGCCCGACGGGCGGCGGCAGATCACGGGCTTCCTGCTGCCCGGTGATTTCCTGGGCCTGTCGATCAATGACACCTATGCCTATTCAGCCGAGTCGGTGACGCCGGCCTCGCTCTGCCGCTTCCCGCGCCGCCGTCTGGAAGGGCTGCTGGAGGATTATCCCAAGATGCAGCGCCGGCTGTTCGCCATGGCATCCAGCGAGCTGGCGGCGGCCCAGGATCAGATGCTGCTGCTGGGGCGCAAGAACGCCAAGGAACGTATCGCGTCCTTCCTGCTGATGCTGTCGGAACGGGCCAAACGGCGCGGCTATGCCGAAAACCCCGTGCATGTGCCGATGAGCCGGTCGGACATTGCCGACTATCTGGGCCTGACCACCGAGACCGTCAGCCGCACCTTCACGCAGCTGAAGACCAGCCGCGCCATCTCCCTTCTGGAAGGTGGCAAGGTGCGCCTGAACGATATGGATGCCTTGCAGGAACTGGCCGAAGGGGCCTGACAGGGTCGCCTTATACCAATCCGCCTTAACACTGACCGATGGCCAGTGTTAAGGCGGCCCTCAGGCGCCGGGCGCGCGCATCCGCGCCCTTGGCTTGGAGGCCGACAGTCGT
>CALRNG020000228.1:0-6222 GCA_943369495.1 Rhizobium sp. Q54 | reverse complement strand
AGCGGCTTGCAACGGGAGGGCCTGAACTCAATTTATTCGCAGCCGCTCTTTCCCGGCCATTGGCTGCTTGCGCCTGAACTGACGGGAGGAGACACGCCCTCACGGGCGTGCCCCTCCCCCACACCTACCTCTTCAAATACCGCTGCTCCAGCGCCCGTGCCCTGGTCTGCAACGATTGTTCGGTCCCGTTCACGAACACCTTTTCCGCCAGGACCGTGGGTTCCAGCGGGTCGCCGGCCCAGAGGACCAGGTCGGCGGGTTTGCCGACGGTGATCACGCCGGCATCCTTCACCCCGAACAAGGCGGCGGGGCGGCTGGTGATGGCGGCGAGCGCCTTGTCGCGGGGCATGCCGTAGGCGACGGCGGTGCCGGCCTCGAAACGCACCTGATTGGCGTAATGGCCGTCGGCGGTGCTGGTCAGGATGACGTTGACGCCGGCCTTTTCCAGGAGTGCGGCGTTTTCCAGGCGCGCGCGCTGTATCTCGAACCGGTTGGGGATGTTGGTGGTGGGCTTGACGATCACAGGCACGCCGGCGGCCGCGATCTCACCCGCCACCATCCAGCCTTCCTCCACCCCCAGCAGGACCAGCCGCAGCTCTTCCTCCTTTGCCAGACGCAGGGCCAGACGGATGTCGGCGGCGCGGGAGACGGCCAGGAACAGGGGCGCCTCGCCCCGGGCCACGGGCAGCAGTGCCTCCAGATCGGCGCGCGACAGGCTGTACTCGCGCGTGCCGCCCTGGTTAAAGGCGGATTTGTTGGCGGCATAGTGGCGGGTATCGTCCAGCGCTTCCTTCAGGATGGCGACGGACAGGCTGCGGCTGCCGCCGGCATTCTTGGCGGCACTTTCGCCAAAAGGCAGGGCCACGCCGATCCGGCTGCGCACCACGATATCGGGGGCGGCACCGGTATGGATGATGGCCGGCTGTCCATGGAACAGCGGTTCTTCCACATGGCCGGCGGTATCCACCTCATGCGTGTGCGCCCCGTCGCCAAAGGCGGCGGCGGGCATGATCACGGCGCGGGTGACGCCGCCCAGACGGGCCAGCGGCAGCAGGGTGCTGGCCGGATTGACCGAGTAGGAGGGGTCGTAGGCGACGGAGAAGTCCTTGTTCTCGGCCTGGCTGTCATTGGTTTGATCAACGGCGCTCACCTCCCCGATGCCGATATCGCTGCTGGACACGAACAGGCCGGGGGTGACGGTCTTGGCCGTCCCGTCGATGATGGTGGCGCCGGCGGGCACGGCGACGCCGGTGCCGGCGGCGGTGACAATACCGTTCTGGATGACGATGGTGGCACCGGGCAGGGACGCGCCGGTGCCGGTGACCAGGGTGGCCCCCTGGATCGCGATGGTCTGTGCGTGGGCTGCCGCGCCTAAGGTCAGGGCGGCAAAGACGCTGCCCAACAGGGCCATTTTCAGGTTGTTCATCACTTCACCCCCGCCTTGAAGATATCGGCCCCGGACTGCCCCAGCTCAAAATCGGAGCGGGGTTCGGCGGGCGGACGGGCGCGGTCATGCATCAGCACACCGTCAATATAGACCAGATCGGCCAGCGTATAGATGGAGAACGGGTTGCCGTTCCAGACCACGACATCGGCCATCTTGCCGGGTTCCAGGGTGCCGGTCTTGTCCAGGATGCCAATGGCCTTGGCGGGATTGGCGGTGATCCAGGTGATCGCCTCCTCATCCTTGATATCCAGGCCCAGATAGCGCCCCTCCGCCACGGCCTGGGCGGTCTCCTTGTTCAGATGCTGGATCAAGGTCTCGTCATCGGAATGGATGACGGCGCAGGCCCCGGCGGCATGCACGATGGCGGCATTGGCGGGCACGCCGTCATAGCTTTCCATCTTGAAACCCCACCAATGGGCCCAGGTGGCGATACAGGTATCGCCCGCCTTCAGCAGGTCGGGGATCTTGTAGGCTTCGGTCGCGTGGTGGAAGGCCTTGATGGAATAGCCGAATTCCTTGGCGATATCATACATCACCGACATTTCGTCGGCGCGGTAGCAATGGTTCTGCACCAGGATGTCACCGCGCAGGACGCCGGCCAGCGTGTCCAGTTGCAGGTCGCGCTTGGGCGGGTCGCCCGGACCCTTGTCCCCATCGCCGCCCTTCTTCACCTTGTCGTAATAGGCGTCCCATTTGCGGCGATACTCGGCGGCCTCAATCCAGGCCTTGCGGTAACCGGCCACGTTCGACATGCGGCTGGCGGGTGCCCTGCCCTTGCTGCCATAGACACGCTTGGGGTTCTCACCGCAGGCCATTTTCAGGCCATAGGGGGCGCCGGGGAACTTCATCTCCTGCACATTGCGGGCGGGCACATTCTTCAAGGTCACGCTGCGCCCGCCAAACAGGTTGGCGGAGCCGGGCAGGATCTGCAGCGTGGTGACGCCGCCACGCAGCGCCCGTTCGAATCCGGGGTCCTGCGGCCAGACGGAATGTTCGGACCAGACCTGGGCCGTGTTGGGGTCCGTCGCGTCATTGCCGTCCGAATGGGCCTGGACCGCCGGGGCGGCATAGACACCCAGGTGGGAATGCATGTCGATCACGCCGGGCGTGATGTAGCGGCCCGTGGCATCCACCACCGTGGCACCGGCGGGCACGGGCAAGCCAGCGCCCACAGCCTCAATCTTGCCATCGCGCAGGATGACGGTGCCATTCTCAATCCGCTGGCCCGTGCCGGTGAACAAGGTGGCCCCCGTCAGGGCGACCAGACCGCCGGGGGCCGGCTTATACCGGCTGGGGTAAGGGTCCTGGGCGGTGGCGGGGTCCAGACCCTGCGCCAGACCGGCCTTGCCATTGCCCTTATCGTTATCCTTGTCCCTGGATTGGTTGGTCGCCTGTCCCGTGGCACATCCGGCCAGCACCAAGGCCAGCCCCGCCACCATCCAGCGACCGCTCCGCGACCGCGCCATTGCCCCACCCCATTGTTGCCATTGAAACAATGGGGGTGAGTGTGGGGACGGTTCGCGTGTCAAGTCAACGGCTTGGGGTGTAACGGGATTGTAACGGAGTGTGTTGGTTTGTGGCGGGCACAATGAAAAAAGGCGCCGGAGATACCGGCGCCTTTTTTGGGCTTGATCAAACCCGGGATCACACAAACAGGCTGGACACCGAGCGCTCATTGCTGATGCGGTCGATGGCGTCGGCCATCAGGCGGGCGATGGAGCGCTGACGGATGTTGGTGGCCTGCTTGACGGCGTCGGTCGCCACGATGCTGTCGGTGATCACCAGCTCATCCAAGGGCGAGGCGGAAACACGCGCGACGGCGCCGCCCGACAGGACGCCATGGGTGACATAGGCGCGCACCGAGGTGGCACCGCGGGCCTTCAAGGCCTCAGCGGCGTTGCAGAGCGTACCGGCGCTGTCGACGATATCGTCGATCAGGATGCAGTCGCGGCCCGACACGTCACCGATGACATTCATCACCTCTGACACGCCGGCGCGCTCACGCCGCTTGTCGATGATGGCCAGGTCAGCCTCCAGACGGCTGGCGATGGCGCGGGCGCGGACCACGCCGCCCACGTCGGGCGAGACGACCATCAGCTTGCCGGTGCCGATCTTTTCCTGGATGTCCTTGGTGAATTCACCACCGGCCACCAGATTATCGACGGGGATATCGAAGAAGCCCTGAATCTGACCCGCATGCAGGTCCATGGTCAGGACGCGGTTGGCGCCCGCCGTGGTGATCAGGTTGGCCACCAGCTTGGCCGAAATCGGCGTGCGGGGGCCGGTCTTGCGGTCCTGACGGGCATAGCCGTAATAGGGAACCACAGCCGTGATGCGGCGGGCCGAACCCCGGCGCAGCGCGTCGATGATGACCAGCAATTCCATCAGATGGTCATTGGCCGGCTTCGACGTGGATTGGATCACGAACACATCCTCGCCGCGGACATTCTCGTTGATCTCAACGAAAATCTCGTTATCGGCGAAGCGGCGGATCGATGCCTTGGTCAGGGGGACCTCAAGGCAGGTCGAAATGGCTTCAGCCAGCGGCTGATTGCTGTTACCGGCGATCAGCTTCATGGTCGTGCTGCCCGTCTTTGGTGGAAAACCAGGGGTGAGCGGTGCCACCCCAGGGGGCGACACCGAACCTTCACAAAGGCGGGCGCACCATACAGCCGGCCCCCCCAACTGTAAACGCCGTGACCGTTGCAGCCTACAACGGTGTGACAGGCGGCCACGGCATGGGCAAAGGGGGGCCGGGATGGGAAAAGAGTAAGAAGGCGACTTGCGTCAGCGGGTGGCGTCGCGCACCGCATCCTTCAGATGGCCCTGCACCTGCTGGGCCTTGCCCTTGGCCTGATCGACGCGGCCTTCCAGCTCCAGCGACGGGTCGTCGGTGGCCTTGCCGATGCCCTTCTTCACGGCGCCCTTGGCTTCGTTCAGCTTGCCCTTGATGGTATCGGTATTCATGGGATCTCTCCTTGATCTGTCAGCGCCGCCCGGTCAGGCAGCGTCGATAGAAGGAACAGCCGGGCGGGGCCTTTGTTGCGGGCGGGCCGGAAAAGGTCACAGGCGGGCGATGGCGCGAACGTTGTTCAAAATGCCATGGCTTTGCCCTTGTTCCGCCATGGGTGCCTGATTTAACAGTAAGGGGCCGTGGTTCGGGGCCTGATCTGTTTGCCGGACCTATAGAAGGTGGTTTCGATGTGCCGTTGGCTGGCCTATGCCGGTATTCCCATCGCGATGGACACGCTGCTGTTCCAGCCCTGCAACTCGCTGATCCGGCAGTCGCTGTCGGCCCAGCGCAGTGTGGCACCCACCAATGGCGACGGGTTTGGCCTGGGCTGGTATGGGGACATTGCCAAGCCCGGCCTTTACCGTGACACGATGCCGGCCTGGTCGGACGCCAATCTGCGCTCGCTGGCCGAACAGATCCGCTCGCCCTTGTTCTTTGCGCATGTGCGCGCCTCGACGGGTACCGCGACCTCGCGCCTGAACTGTCACCCGTTCCGCTATGGCGACTGGCTGTTCATGCATAATGGGCAGATCGGTGGCTGGCCGCTGGTGCGCCAGGATGTGGAAGGGATGATCCGTAAGGACCTGTACCGCCACCGCGAGGGATCGACCGACAGCGAGGCGTTTTTCTATCTGGCGCTGGGCAATGGCTTGATGGAAGACCCGGCCAGCGCCTTTGCCCTGACCGTCGCGCAGATCGTGGGCAAGATGCGGCGTGAAGGCGTGACGGAACCGTTCCGCATGACGGCGGCCTGCAGCGATGGCAAGCGGCTTTATGCCGTCCGCTGGTCCTGCGACGGGCGGTCGCCCAGCCTGTACTGGACCCAGGGCCATGTCGATGGCTGCCGCGACGGGCGCGTCTGTCTGGAAGAAGGCACTGATTCGGTCATGGTCCTGTCCGAACCGCTGGATGAGGATGCCAGCCACTGGAACGAGGTGGCCGAAGGCAGCTTCCTGGTGGCCGAGGGCAGCCGCGTCACCGTCACTCCGTTCCAACCGCTGGGTTAAGGGTTCTTAACATGCGTCTGTTCCTGACCACCGCCCTGGTTCTGTCGCTGGCCGTGCCCGCAGCCATGGGTGCCGCCGGCACGCATACCGAGCCTTACAAGCAATTCCATGACGAGATGGCCAAGTTCTATGGCCAGGGGCATGACCGGCTGGCCCTGCGCCTGTCGGTACAGCCGACCAATGACAAGCAGCCGCTGGACGCGCCCGTCACCATGGTGGTGACAGCGCCGGAAGGGCGAGTGGACCTGGCCATTGATGCCGACAATGCCGTGGACATCCCGTTCCGCCCCGATTGGGTGCAGGCGGGCGCCATGGTCACCGTCAATCAGGCGGCCGGCACCTATAAGATGAGGGCGCAGATCGGGATGAAGGTCGAACCGGGCACGACCCGCATCGCCTATGCCGATGTGAAGGCGGCCTTTGATCAATTCGACAAGCTGATCGAGAAGGAAGCAGGCGCCGTCTCCTTCCTGGCCCCGTCGGCCAAGACGCTACGGCTGGTCTGCGGCACGGATTGTTCGGTGACGCTGGAAGGCAGCAAGGGGCCGCGCGTGCTGACGGCCGATGAGAAGGGCCGGGTGAATGTGCCCAACGATAAGGGGTTGGTGAAGGAGAACCCGGTGCTGGTGGTCAGCCGGCCTGTTGCCTATACGGTGCTGACGACGAAGGGGTAGGGTGACGAGCGCGGCCATCTGGCCATTAGAGCGTATTTCCGCTGACCGGAAACACGCTCTCGCTTTTTCGTGTTCCTCAAT
>CALRNG020000227.1:0-6238 GCA_943369495.1 Rhizobium sp. Q54 | reverse complement strand
CGGCGACCAGGATATTCTCCCACTCCACCCCGGTCAGCGGTCCCGCCATGTCATCGGCCTGCATCAGGGCGACCATGGCGCGCATCATGCCGGGATTGTCGACCAGGGCCCAGGTGACCCAGCCATCGGCCACCTTCCAGACCTGATTGACGCCTGACTTGCCGCGCACCAGCAGATTGCCCTGCCGTCCGCCGACCTTGCCGGCCCAGTCCCACATCAAAGGTTCGCGGTAATTGGCCAGCACGGCGGACTGATAGGCGGAAACGGTGACGTGCTGGCCCTTATCCCTGCGGGCATGCAGCGCCGTCAGCGCCCCGATCACCGCCTGAATGGCGCCCAGCGCATAGGCCTGCTGCCCCGGAAGGCGCAGCGGTTCCCGGTCCGGATCGCCGCCGATATGCAGCAGGCCCGACCGCGCCATCAGCGTCAGGTCGGTGGCGGGGCGGTCGGCGCAGGCAAAGGGCGTCAACAGCACATCGATCAGACCCGGATAATCCCCCGGCTCCACGCCCGGCAGCGGCCCGTTGCGCAGCAGGATATCGGCACCCAATAGCAGGGAAGGCAGGTCGGCATCATCCAGCGCCACGCAACGCTTGTCCCGGTTCCACACCGGGTCGGCCTTCTCGCCCCCTGCCGGGATCAGCCGCGTCACGGATGCGCCCAGTTGCGCCAGCATATGGCCCGCCAGCGCGCCCAGTTCGCCGGTGGCGTCGATGATGGTCAGATGGTTCAGCATCGTCCCCTCCCTCACGCCAGCGCGCCGGACGCTGTCAGTTCATCGACCACGCCTGAGTCCATGCCCAGCAGGTCGACGAAGACAGCGCGATTATCGCCGCCCAGCAGCGGTGGCGGGCCGACATGGATGCCCGCGTCGGAAAAGCGCAGCGGCGGCCCCGGCATCTCACACTCGCCCAGCTTTTCATGATGGATGCGGTGGTAATGGCCGGCGCGTTCCAGTTCGGCGTCGGTGAACACATCGCGGCCATCATTCACCGCCTCCGCCGGCACCCCGGCGCCGGACAGGTGGTCGGCCAGCCGGTGCTTGTCCTGCGTCCGGGTCCAGGCGGCCATCAGGGCGCGCAGGTCCGCCGCATGGGTCTTGCGGCCCGCCAAGGTGGCGAAGCGCGGCTCGTCGATCCCCGCCAAACCGGCCAGCTCTCGCCATTCCGCATCATCACGCACTGCGATGGCGCACCATTGGTCCGGACCGCGACAGGGGAAAATGCCATGCGGTTCCATACGCGGATCATCATTGCCACGCCGTGGCTCAATCCCGCGCTGTCCGTCGGCCAGACAGTCCGACGTGACCAGCATCATCGGTTCCACCTGCGACACGTCCAGATGCTGACCCTCGCCCGTCAGCCGTCGATGTTCCAGCGCCGCCAGAACCGCCACCGTCGCCATCATCGGCGCCACCACGTCGCCATAGGCGAAGGGGGCCATGTGTGGCCCCCGGTCGGGCCAGCCGGACAGCGAGGCAAAGCCCGACAGGGCGGCCGCCGAATTGCCATAGCCGCGCAGGTCCGACAGGGGACCGGTGCGCCCGGCCACGCTGACCGACAGTAGGATGATATCCGGCTTGATGGATTTCAGCGTGTCGAATGACAGGCCGATCCGGTCCATGTAGCCCTTGCCGAAATTCTCCACCACCACATCGGCCCAGGCGACCAGCTTTTTCGCGACCTCAATCCCGCGCGGGTCGTTCAGGTTGATGGTCACACCCTGCTTGCCGGTATTGGTGATGGCGAAGAAGGCGGATGCGTCATGATGGCGCTTGCCCCCCTTGAACGGGGGTGACAGGCGGCCAAGGTCCAGGCGCTTGGCGCATTCCACCTTGATCACCGTGGCACCGTAATCCGCCAGATCCTTGGTGGCGCGCGGGCCAGCACCGACCCAGCTGAAATCAGCGATCCGCAGCCCAGCGAGTGGGCCATCCAGGGGACCTTCGCGTGTCATGGCGATGGCTCCGTTTGGCTGTTGAAACAGGCCGGCGTCTCCCCCCGTGCCCGCGCGGCGATCAAATCCTGGGCATGGGCCAGGATTGGCTGGCCATCGATATCGAAATGCGACAGCTCATCCGCAATGCGCCGCGCATTGGCGGCATAGAGCGTGCGGAACCGTTCCTGATCTTCGGGCGACAGGGCGTCGGTGATGCGCATACCCAGTGCCTTGCCCTTTTCCATGCCACGATCCTCGGCGCTCAGAATCTGGCGCGACAAGGCGGCTTCCCAGATGGGCTGTGCGTCTTTCAGTACCTGGCGCAGTTCCGGCGTCAGGCGTTGCCAGGCCTTGTCGGACATGGCGCGGGCCGGATAGGCGCCCCGGTCGAAATGCAGGGCCGTGAAGTAGGAGGCGACTTCCCCGAAATGCAGAGAATGGACCGTATCGACCGGGGCCACGACCCCATCGATCACGCCCTTGGCCAAGGCTGAATAAACCTCTCCCATGGGCATGTTCACGGGATCGGCGCCAAGGTCGCGCAGCACGCCCAGCGCCTCCGTCTGGGCGCGCAGGCGCAGACCGCGCAAATCTTCCAGCTTTTCAATCGGCTTGTGCCGGGTCAGCACACCGGGGAAGTTACCGCCCTGGACGGCCAGGACATGCAGCCCCTCCAGTTCCTTGCCGAAGGCAGGGAAGGTCGCTTCCAGGCATTTATAGATGGCGACCTGGTCCGACAGGTCCTTGATTCCGCCATAGAATCCAGCCTGTCCGCGCAGCGCATGCGCACCGCCACGGGCGTAGATGGGGGTGATCAGGCCGATATCGGCCACGCCATGGCGGATTTCGACCATGCTCTGGTCCGACGTAATCAGCGATCCCGACCAGAAGGGCTTGATCACCAGCTGGCCGCCGGATTTCGCCGTCACCGCCTTCATCCACTCGATATCCGCCTTGCTGAACGGATGGCCGGGCGGGTAGGGGCTGGCATAGGACAGGGTGATGGTGCCGGGCGCCTCCTCCTTGCCGCCACAGGCGGACAGGGCGATCAGGGCGCAAGTTGCCAGAAGCTGTTTCAGACGCTTGACCATCATCATGCCCCCAGCACCTTGGGCAGCCACAGCGTCACCGCCGGGAAGGCGATGATGACTGCCAGATGCACGAAATCGATGGCCAGGAAGGGCACGATGCCCCGGAAGATGGTGCCCAGCGGGATATCCTTGGCGATGCCATG
The DNA here is from genome assembly GCA_943369495.1 of Rhizobium sp. Q54. Taxonomy (GTDB): domain Bacteria; phylum Pseudomonadota; class Alphaproteobacteria; order Azospirillales; family Azospirillaceae; genus Niveispirillum. Next base: position 3,066 of record CALRNG020000227.1, on the reverse strand, counting down.
GATGACGTAGCAGTTCAGGCCCAATGGGGGATGTACGAACCCGATCTCCATGGTCCGCACTAGGAAGATGCCGAACCAAATGGGCGACAGGCCCAGATCGATGATGATCGGCAGGAAGATGGGGGCCGTCAGCAGCATCAGCGCCAACCCATCCAGAAACGATCCCAACACCAGCAGCAGCAAGGTCATCACCAGCACCGCAGCCAGTGGCCCGGCATCCAGTTCGGACACCAGGTTCGACATATGGCCGGTGATGCCCGTCAGGCTGACAAAGGTGGAAAACAGGATGGCGCCGATGATGACGACATAGATCATGCCGGTGGTGCGCAGCGTGTCGGACAGGGCCTTGGTCATGGCGGCGCGTGTCAGGGCACCCCGGATGGCGCAGAGCAGGAAGGAACCCGCCGCTCCAACCGATGCGGCCTCCGTCGGTGTAAACCAGCCGACCATCAGGCCGCCGACCACAAACACGACCAGACCCACGATATCGACGATGCGCCGCAGGGCCGGCAGCCGATCGCGCCACGGCACCCGCGCCGTCTTCGGCCCCAGTTCGGGCCAGATGCGGCACATGATATAGATGCCGATCATATAGAAAAGGGCCTGGCTCAAACCAGGGATCACGGCGGCGGCGAACAGGCGGCCGATCGATTGTTCGGCGATGATACCGAACACGATCAAGGCGCCGGATGGCGGGATCAACGCGCCTAAGGTACCGCCGGCGGCCAAGGCCCCCGTGGCGAAGGCCGGGGAGTAGTTATGCTTGCGCATCTCTGGTAGGGCCACGGAACCGATGGTGGCGGCGGTCGCCAGGCTGGAGCCGCTGATCGACCCGAATCCGGCGCAACCGGCAATGGAGGCAAGGGCCAGACCGCCCGGCCGGTGCCCGATGAACCGTGCCGCCACGTCGAAGAAGTCCCGGCTGGCGCCCGCCGCGAAGCACAGATGCGCCATCAGCAGGAACAGCGGCAACACGCCCAGCTCGTACTTGGCGATGGTCTCGAACGCCACCACACCGGCCTTGATCATGGCCGCTTCCGGCGTGACCAGGATGGCGATGCCCCCGGCACCCACGGCGGCCAACGCCACCCCGATGGGCAGGCCCAGGGTCAGCAGGGCCAGCAACGCGAAAACGCCCACGGCACCCCAGAGTTCAGGGCTCATGATGGGTCTCCCCCTTACCCAGGGCGCGCGCCAGGAACAGCACAGCGATCAAAAGACAGGAGGCGATCCAGACCACGCGCAGCCAACGCAGCGACAAGCCCAGGATCTCCGTCACCTCAAACCCGCTCCACAGGTCGGCGGCCACCCAGGCAGACCCGGCGGCCAGGAACAGGAAGAACAGGCAGCAGGCGATATCGGATGCCTGGTCAAAGCGCTGGTGCCAGGTGGGGCCCAGCCGCTCAATCAGGATATGCACCCTGGCATGGGAACCCGACAGGGTGGCCCCGACCATGGCGGCAGAGGCCGCCAGAACCACGCTGGCCTGCACGACCTCAATGGCGCCCAGCAGGGTGAAGCCGACATGCCGGCCCAGCACCGCGATGGCATCCGCCGACATGGCCATCAACAGGCCCGCCGCCCCCAGCGTAAAGGAAATCCGGGTCAGCAGCCCGCCACCGGATGAGGGTGGTTTGTCAACGCGTTGAACCAAGATGCCTCCCAAATGCTTTGGAAATAAAGGCGATCAATCATGCAACGGTGCCTTCCCCGCGAAAGCGGGGATACAGGGGCCACAAGCGACAAGGCTTCGGTTCTCCTGGCCCCTGGACCCCCGCTTTCGCGGGGGAAGCAATAAATGGCAGATCGTTAAGACACCAAACGAGGGTGCCTTATCAGAACGTCACCCGGATACCGCCATAGGTCATGCGCGGCGGCTTGTAGGTGACCATCTGGTTGCCGTTGGCGGGGGAGGCGACGCCGTTGGCGATGACGGCCTTGTTGCCAATATTGCTCATCGCCACGAACAGTTCCCAGCCCCCGGCGGCGGGCACGAAGGTGATGCGCCCGTCGAAGACATCATAGGCGTCCTGGGCCACGGCAGCGGTATTGTCGATATCGATAAAGTAGCTGCTGGAATGGCGCCAGTCGCCGCGCAGGCGGACGGTCGCCCCCTCCGCTGATACCGGCACCTCATAGGTCAGGCCCAGATTGCCGGTGAATTTCGGTACGAAGGGCAGTTCGTTCTTCAGGCCCAGCAGCACCGTGCCCGGTGTGGCCTGCTGCGGCAGCAGCTTGGTGAACTTGAAGTCGGTATAGCCCAGGCCCGCCTGCAGGGTCAGCCCCTCGGCCAGCAGGGCCGTGGCTTCCGCCTCCAGACCCTTGATCTCCCCGTCGCCGCCATTGGTTTCCAGTCGGATGAAGGCGCCCGTCGCGTCGGTGGTGTTACGGGTGATCTGGATGTCATTGTATTCGCTGAAATAGGCGGCCAGATTCAGGCGCAGGCGGCGGTCGAAGAAGTCGCCCTTGAACCCCGCCTCATAGGCCGTCAGCTTTTCCGGATCGAACGTGTTGAACAGGTCGGCGCGCGTCGGGCGGCCATTCACGCCGCCGGCCTTGAACCCCTTGGACCAGGAGACATAGGCCATCATGTTGCTATCGAACTTGTATTCCGCGCCCAGTTTGGGCGTGAACACGTCCCAAGTGTCGCCGGCAGTGACATTGTTGAAGCTGACCAGATTGTTCTGCAAGGGCCGGACTTCGTAATAACGGAAGTCCTTCTTCTCCTTGCTGATACGCGCCCCAGCGGTCAGGCTGAACGCGTCCGTGACCTTATATCCGGCATGGGCGAAGGCAGCATAGGACGAGCCGTCCAGCCACCGATTGCCCAGGCGCGTCTGATCATAGCGCAGATTATTGTTGTTGGTCGCACCCCCCAGGCAGCTGGCAGGGCCGGTCCCGGCGGCGGGGCAGGTGGTGGCCGCCACACCGGGCGGGGAGATAGAGCGGTTGGGCGCCGCACGCAGCGCCTCCACAAGGCCCACCAACTGGCGTGAGGACTGGGTGTCCTGGGCCTTTTCCTCGAAGTACCAAAGGCCGACGAGCCAGTTCAGCCGCTCATCAAAG
>CALRNG020000226.1:0-6243 GCA_943369495.1 Rhizobium sp. Q54 | reverse complement strand
AACGGAAACCCGCTCTAGCGGGCGGCGACCGCCACCGCGACACCGGCCATCACCCCGCCCGTGGCCCGGTTGACGGTGCGCATGCGTTCCGGCGTGGCGATGAAGCGCCGCGCACTGTCGGCCAGCATGGCATAGCCGGTCATGATGCCGCCCAGCACCACCACCATGATGGCGCACAGTTCCACAATGGCCAACGGCGTGATGGCCTGGAGCGAGATCACCTGCGGCAGGATAGCTAGGAAGAAGACCATGGTCTTGGGATTGCCCAGGGTGAGGCCCAGCCCGCCCATCACCAGCTTGAAGCCTTCGCCCTTGATCTGCGGCTGCTCCTCAATCCCCTGAGCTGGTGCGCGCCACAGCTTCCACGCCAGATAGAGCAGATAAGCGGCACCGGCATATTTGATGATCGTAAACACGATCTGGAAGCTCCGCGCCAGCACGGCCAGCCCGCCGACCACCAGGGCAAACCAGACAAGATCACCGATCACGATGCCGGCAATGAAGGGCAGGGTGCGGCGCGTCCCGGCGCCCATGGCGCGGGCTACCACAGCGGCTACGCCCGGTCCGGGGGACGCAACGGCAACGGCATAGATGCCGACAAAAATCATCAGGGCGGTCAGTTCCATGGTGTGACATCCGCAAACAAGATCACGGGTGTCAGCCTATCATGAAACGGGATTAAAACCGCAGCGTGAAGACGGAGCCGCCATCCGGATCGGGCGACAGGTTGATGCTGCCTCCATGGGCCAGCATCACCTGACGTGCCAGCGACAGGCCCACGCCCGACCCGTCGCGCTTGGTGGTGTAGAAGGGGATGAAGATCTTCTCCGCCACGTCGGACGGGATGCCCGGCCCATTATCGCCGACATTGATGACGACATGCCCGCCCTCGTCCAGATGGGCGGTCAGGCGGATGCGGTGGTCCCCCTCACGCGGCTCCATATCGCGCATGGCCTCCACGGCGTTCTTCAACAGGTTGATCAGCACCTGTTCCACCATGTCGGCATCGGCCATCAGTTCCAGCTGCGGCGGCAGGACCAGCACCTCCAAGGTCACGCCATGGCTTTGCGTGGCAGGCGCCATCAGGCGCTGCAGGCGTTCGGTAATCTCCTTGACCTTGATACGCGACAGCTGTGGCTTCGGTACCGACGTGAATTGCCGGTAGCGCTCGACAAAGCGCAGCAGGCTGTTGGACCGCCGGGCGACGGTGTCGATGGCCATCTCCGCGTCCTGCATCTCCTCCACCAGATCGCTCTGCCCCTGGATCTTCTCCTTCAGGTCAGACAGTACCCCCTGCGCCGTGCGCGTCAGGGAGGAGATGGGGGTGAGGGAATTCATCATCTCATGCGTCAGAACCCGCACGAGGTCCTGCCAGGCCCGTACCTCCGTCGCCTCCAGATCGCCGGCGATATTCTGCAAGGACAGCAGCAGCCGGCTTTCACCGCTGAGGATCAGCTGCGTCGCCGTCACCGTCAGCTGCTGCGGCCCCACGGAACTGCCGGCCGCCACGCGGATCAGGGTGCGTGTGCCCGGTGACAGGCGGCGCAGGGTATCTGCGATCAGCACCCCCTCCGTCGTCCGCCGGCTCAGTTCTTCCGGCCCCAGCAGGCGGTGGGCGAAATTGTTCAGCAGCTCGACGCGCCCATCCTCATAGACGGCGGCCAGCGCCACCGGCACATGGTTCAGCATGGCATTCAGGTAATCGGCATGCCGTTCCGATGTGGCGCGACTGGCGCGGAACTTGTCCATCACCTGGGTGATGGAGGCGCCCAGCTCATCAAAGGCCGATCCCTGGCCCAGATGGCTGAAGGTCTGGCTGAAATCGGAATGGGCGATGGCGCCCAGGAACCGCGCCACCTCCCGGTTGGTCTTGGTGACGGCGCGCAAAAGCCCGCCCACCTGCGCCAGGATGGCCAGCGCCACCAGAAAGCTGGTCGCCCGATAGGATGTCGTCACCAGCATGATGCCCAGCAACATGGAGGACAGCGCCAGGAACGCCACCCGCAGCGTGACATTCAGCTCGAACCGCCTATAGCCCATGCTTATCCATCCGGCGATAGAGGGAGGCGCGGGTGATGCCCAGGTCCTGGGCCGCGTGGCTGATATTGCCCTGATGCTTGGACAGGGCCTTGCGGATCGCCTCCCGCTCCACCGCTTCCAGGTCCAGCGTGTCGAGGATCAGGGCGCCGCTGGGCGCTGAGGCCGCGGATGGTGCCGCTGCGGGGGCCGCTGGTGCCTGTCCGGCGGTCGATGGCAGGGAGAAATCGTCGGCTTCCAGCATCGGCCCACCGGACAGGATCATGGCGCGTTCCACGGCATGGCGCAGCGCGCGGACATTGCCGGGCCAGCGCCAGGCCATCAGGCGGGGCAGGGCCGATGGCGACACTTTCTTGACCGGCATATTATATTTGCGGGCATAGATGGCAACGAAATGGTCGATCAGGGCGGGGATGTCATCGGCCCGGTCGCGCAGCGGCGGCAGATGCAGCTCCACCGTATTGATGCGGTACAGAAGGTCCTGGCGGAACACATCCTCCCGCCCCAACTGCTCCAGCGGCATATTGGTGGCGCTGACCAGCCGGACATCGATAGGGATCGGCTTGGTCCCGCCCACCGGGATCACCACCCTTTGTTCCAGCACCGACAGTAGTTTCGATTGCAGATACAGCGGCAGATTACCGATTTCGTCCAGGAACAGTGTGCCGCCATTGGCGGCGACCAGACGACCGATCCGGTCCTCCTTGGCATCGGTGAAGGCGCCCTTCTTGTGGCCGAACAGCTCACTCTCAAACAGGCTTTCCGAGACCGAGCCCAGATCGACCGACACGAACACTTGGGTCGCGCGCTTTGACCGGCGGTGGATTTCGCGTGCGATCACCTCCTTACCCGTCCCGTTCTCACCCAGGATCAGGACATTGGCCTCCGTCGGGGCGGCGCGGTCCAGCAGGGCGAAGATGCGGGCCATGGCGGGGGCAGAGCCGACAATGGTATTGGGCGTGCCATCCATGCCGGCACTGGCCAGTTCCTTGGTCGTCGCCGCCGATTGCTGCGCCTCACGCCGGGACGCCGTCAGTTTCAGCGCCGATGACAGGGTGGCCAGCAGCCGTTCATTCTGCCAGGGCTTCAGCACGAAATCGGCGGCCCCCTGCTTCATGGCCTCCACGGCCGTGCCGACATCGCCATAGGCGGTGATCAGCACCACCGACAGGGTCGGGTCGATCTCCACAATGCGTTTCAGCCATTGGAAACCTTCACGCCCCGTATTGGCGCCGATGGCGAAATTCATATCCAGCAGGACGGCGTCGAAGGTGCCATCCTTCAGCAACTGCGGGATACGGTCGGGCCGTGGTTCGGTGTGGCACAGGATACCTTCACGCTTCAGCATCAGGCGGGCGGCGACAAGGATATCCTCGTCATCGTCGACGATCAGAACGCGTGGCTGTTGGGCCATGATTCACCAGAAGGCAATGGAACTGTCCGGAAACGTACAGTCTTTGTCGATTGATGGCGAGGGGAGATGGGTTACGGGCCGGTGCCACAGGCTGACATGTTTTGGCACTGTATTTACCGTCCCGAAACAAAATGCCCGTCGCCCAAGGCAGTGGTAGAGCTATCTTATGACCCAAATAATCCATGTGGCAGAGGGTAGGGCGATGATCGAATTGACCATCAATGGCAAGGCGCACCGGCTGGATGCTGATCCGGACATGCCGCTGCTGTGGGCCATCCGGGACCTTGCGGGTCTGACCGGCACCAAATATGGCTGCGGCGTCGCGCAATGCGGGGCCTGCACGGTCCATGTCGATGGCGTCGCCACCCGATCCTGCTCCATCCCGGTGGAATCGGTCGCCGGGTCCAAGATCACAACGATTGAGGCGCTGGGCGGCAATCACCCGCTGCAAAAGGCCTGGGAGGAATTGCAGGTGCCGCAGTGCGGCTACTGCCAGTCCGGGCAGATCATGTCGGCCGCCGCCTTGCTGAAGGATACGCCAAAGCCGACGGATGCCGATATCGATGCTGCCATGGATGGCAATCTCTGCCGTTGCGGCACCTATCCGCGCATCAAGGCCGCCATCAAGCGCGCCGCCGGCGTTGCGTCCTGAAATCGGCAAGGGAGGATTGTTCCATGGATAGCCATCTGATCCACGATGCCGACCTGTCCCGCCGCGCCCTGCTGGCCGGCATGGGCGGGCTTGCCGTCGCCATCGCTCTGCCGCTGCCGGTTCTGGCCCAGAACGCGCCGCCGGCTCCGCCGCCGCTGGGTGTTGGCGCCGCCGGGGCCAATGCGAGGGCCGGCATGGTCACGGCCCATCTGGTGGTGAAGCCGGACGGTAAGGTCGTCATCGTCTCCCCCACCACCGAAATGGGGCAGGGTACACACACGGCCCATGCCGCCATCATCGCCGATGAGGTGGGGGTGGACTTTGCTGACGTGTCCGTTGAAACCGCCATCCCTGCCGATGCCTATCGCTGGGGCGGGTCCATGGGATCGGGCGGCAGCCAGGGTGTGCGCCGCTGGAACGACCATCTGCGCAAGGGGGCGGCCCAGGCCCGCGCCGTCCTGATCCAGGCGGCGGCCAACCGCTGGCAGGTTGATCCCGCCACCGTCACCCTGGATAATGGCCGCCTGACCCATGCTCCCTCCAAGCGCAGCCTGGGCATCGGGGAGGTTGCGGAGGACGCCGCCAGGCTGACGCCTCCTGATAATCCTACCCTGCGCGATCCCAAGACCCGGCGTTATGTCGGCAAGGATATCCCGCGCCTGGACATTCCGCCCAAGGTGCGGGGCGAAACCATCTACAGCATGGATTTCCGCTTGCCCGGCATGCTCTATGCCTGTGCCCGCCTGAACCCTGTTTTCTATGGCGATGTCGCCAGCTTCGACGCAGCCCCGGCCCTGAAGGTCAAGGGTGTGAAGAAGGTGGTGAAGATCACGGGTGGCGTGGCCGTTGTGGCTGATAGCGTCTGGGCCGCCATGAAGGGGGCGGATGCCGTCACCGTCGCCATGGCCCCGTCACCACAGGACGGCATGAACAGCACCGCCCTGACCGCCGCCATGATTGAGGGGCTGGGTGCGGCACAGGCCATTCCCGCCACTGAACGCGGCGATCTGGCGGCGGCGATGAAGGCTGCGGCCAAGACCGTAACCGCCGATTACGCCGTGCCCTATCTCTGCCACGCCCCGATGGAGGTGTGGAGCTGCACCGGCCTGTTCAAGGACGGTAAGCTGGAGCTCTGGGCCCCGACCCAGGTGCAGGACCGGTCCCGCCGCACCGCCGCCAGCACGGTGGGCATCGATGCAGAAGCGGTGAAGGTCAATACCCTGATGCTGGGTGGTGGCTTTGGCCGGCGCCTGATGGATGAAGGCATCCCCGGCGCGGCGCAGGTCGCCAAAGAACTGGCCGGTACACCCGTCAAGTTCTTCTGGCGGCGGGAGGATGAGTTCGACCGTGGCTACTACCGCCCGGCCCAGATGGCCCGCCTGACGGCGTCGCTTGATGCGAAGGGTCAGGTCACGGGCATGGCCATCCGCATTTCCGGCCCGTCCATGCGCGCCGAATTTACCCCCGGCAGTGTGAAGGAGACGGATCTGGACACATCCTCGGTACAGGATTTGTCGAACCTTCCCTACAATCTGCCGAACTTCAAGCTGGACTGGGCCCGCCGGCATATGCGCGTCACGACGGCCCCCTGGCGGGCCGTGGGCGCCACCCATAACGCCTTCTTCCTGGAATGCTTCATTGATGAACTGGCCGCTGCCGCCGGCAAGGACCCGGTGGCCTTCCGCCGGCAATTGCTGGCCGGAAATAAGCGGGCGCTGGCCGTGATCGATCTGGTGGCCGCCAAGTCGGATTGGGGCAAGAAGCTGCCCAAGGGTCATGGCCAGGGCATTGGCTTCTTCGCCAGCTTCGGTTCCCTGTCGGCCCATGTCGTGGAAGCATCGGTGTCCGATGGACAGCCGAAGATCCACAAGGTCACGACGGTGCTGGATTGCGGCGATGACGTCCTGCCAGATGGTGCCAGAAGCCAGATGATGGGCGGGGTGATCATGGCCCTGTCCGCCGGCCTGTATGAGGCGGTGACGATCAAGGATGGCCGTGCCGAACAGCGGAATTTCGACAGCTACCGCCTGATGCGCCATTCCGAAGCGCCGCCCGTCATTGATGTCCACTTCATCAATTCGGGGGAGGCGCTGGGCGGTGTTGGCGAACCGGGGCTGCCGCCCACCTTCCCGGCGGTTGC
>CALRNG020000225.1:0-6273 GCA_943369495.1 Rhizobium sp. Q54 | reverse complement strand
CGACGGCTTGATATCCAGACCCCCGGTATCAAAGCAGACACCCTTGCCGACCAGCGTCACCAGCGGGTGCGACGCGTCACCCCAGCGCAGCTCGATCAGGCGCGGTGCGCGCGCGGCGGCGCGGCCCACGGCGTGGATCATGGGATAGTTCTGGGTCAGCAGATCGTCACCGACGATGGCGCTGAAGGTCGCGCCGAACTCCGCCGCCAGCTTCTGCGCGGCGTCGGCCAACTGCGGCGGTCCCATATCCTCGCACGGCGTGTTCACCAGATCGCGAACCAGGAAGGCCGTCCTGGCAAACCGCTCCACCGCCGCACCATCGGCCCCGGTCGGCAGGACAAGGTTGGCAAATTCCTTGGTGGATTTCTTGTAGCGGGTGAACTGGTACGTAGCCAGCACCCAGCCGGTTGCCACCGCCGTCGCCGTCTCGGCATCCAGTTCCGTCTCAAGGGCATAGGAACCGGCGGGCAGGCTGCCCGGCAGGCCGGCCAGCGACCAGATGTCGATCCGCTCCCCCACCCCGGCCAGCACGCGGGCAATCTGCCCGTCCGCGCCCGGCAGGATGGCCGTGGCACCGGGCGCGGCCTTGAAGCCCAGACGCTTCACCCAGGCGGCATCCGCCGGCGATGCGGCGGCCAGCCACGCATCCAGCCCGGCCTTGGTAACCAGCGTCAGGGGAACGGTATCGGCGGCGGGAGCGGTCAGGAGATGGTCGATCACGAAATCTTGTCCTTGGGGCTTTTGGCGGTCATGCAGGGGTGCCGCGATTGTCCCCATGCCAAGTTGGGGCTTTGCGGTCATTCGCCAACAGCCCTACTCTCCCGATCATCTCTCCGCAACGGTGAAGCAGAGCCATCGCGATGTCCGACAGAACCTCCGTCGCCCTTACGCTTGTCATGGGCAATAAAGCTTATTCGTCCTGGTCGCTGCGCCCCTGGCTGGCCCTGCGCCATGCCGGTGCCGACTTTGCCGAACGGGTGGTGCCGCTGCGCCAGCCGGAAACGAAGGCCACCCTGCTGTCCTTTGCCCCCAGCGGCAAGGCCCCGTCGCTGCGCCATGGCGATCTGGTGGTCTGGGACAGTCTTGCCATCTGCGAATATGTGAATGAGCTGTTCCCGGCGGCACAGCTCTGGCCGGTCGATCCGTCGGTTCGGGCGGTGGCACGCTCGGTGGCGGCGGAAATGCATTCGGGATTCCCCGACTTGCGCAAGAACCTGTTCATGGATGTGCGCAACAGCCATCACCGCCCCGACCGGGTGGCCGCCGCCCAGGCCGATATCGACCGTGTACAGGCCATCTGGACCGACTGCCGGAGCCGATTCGGGACTGGCGGTCCTTTCCTGTTCGGCGCCTTCTCCATTGCGGACGCCATGTTCGCCCCCGTCGCCACGCGCCTGCGCACCTGGAACGTGCCGCTGGACGCGATTTCCGACGCCTATGTCGAAACGATCTATGCGCTGCCGGCCATGCAGGACTGGCTGCGGGCGGCGGATGCCGAACCCTGGACCATCGCGTTCGAAGGCATGTGACATCATCACCTTAGCCGGTTCGGCCTATTGCTTTGGTAAGGGACATGCCCGAAAGTGCGCTGCCATTGGTGGCGGGGCGCTTTCGGGGACGGTGTGAGAGTGGGTTTGGCTGTTCAGGGCTTTCTGCGTGTGGCGCGGGCAGTATTGCTGCCGGTCCTGGCACTGTCGGTTGCGGCCACGGCCAGCGCCGCTGACCTGCGTATCGGCCTGATGAACCTGGCGCGCAGCACCGACCCGCATGTTGGCGCCAACCGCAGTGAGTATCTGCTGCATGATCAGGTCTATGAAGGCCTGGCACGGGCCGATGCCAACTTTGAACCCAGGCCCGGTCTGGCGGAAAACTGGGAGCAACTGCCAGACGGTGCTTGGCTTTTCCGCCTGCGCCGTGGCGTCCGGTTTCAGAATGGCCGGTCACTGACCCCGCGGGACGTGATCTACAGCATGTGCCGGACCGGTAAGGTCGGGTCGGAGCCCAGAGCCTTCGCGGCGCGTCTGGCAGAGGTAGCGACGATCACGGCGCCTGATGCGCACAGCATCCTGGTCCGCCACCACAGCCCCGTGATGATCTTCCCCAGCGACGTTGCCAGCATCCCCATCATTTCAGCCCCACCGGAGAAGAAGTCCACCCCCGTCAGCTATAGTGAGGAAGGGTGTGCGGCGTTTGCCGACTGGACCGACAGCAGCCGGTTCAATGATCCGACCTTCCGCGCGGGGACAGGTCCTTATCGGGTCGTCGAGTTCGGGGACATGGAAATCCTGCTGGAACGCAACCCTGGCTATTGGGGCAGCCCCAGCGATTGGGAGAATGTACGGCTGATCAAGCTGGCCGAGAATGAGCGGGTCCCCGCCATTGTGGAGGAGCGGATCGATATCCTGGACGCCGTCTCCCTGGAGGCTCTGCCCTTTTTCGCCAGCCGGCCCGGCGTCACCGTGGTGGAAGGACCATCGGCGGCGGTCGCCTATCTTCAGGCCAACCAGCACGCGCCGACGGATGGCCGGTCCAATCCGTTTCGCGACGTGCGGGTACGCCGCGCCCTGATGCTGGCCATTCCCGGGCAATTGCTGGCCGACCGTATTGTTCCGGGCTATGGCACCGCCACCGGACAGATCGCCATGCCGGGCATGCCGGGTTATACACCGTCCATCTCCACCGATGTCTATGACCCGTCGGAGGCCAGGCGCCTGCTGACCGAGGCAGGGCTGGCCGGCGGGTTCGACACGACCTTGATGGTCACCCCCCTGCAGTCCAAGATCGGGGAGGCCATCGCCTATTTCTTGGACAAGGTCGGCGTGCGGGCCAAGGTGCAGATCGAACCGATGGAGCGCTACACGGACCGGCTGCGCACCGGCGACTTTGAGCTGTTCTATGGTGGCTGGATTTTCAATCCCTCGAACATGCCGGATTCGCTGCGCGCCCTGCTGGGCACCGCCACCGGTGGCCGCAACCGCGCTGCCCATAATTACGCCGGCTACTGCAATCCCGCCATCGACCAGCTTCTGCGCGCCGCCCTGTCGGAGGCCGATGCCGGCAAACGCGACCAGATGCTGCAGCAGGCGAACCAGGCGCTCTACGACGATGTGGCCTGGATACCGCTGATGCATGCCCAGGGCCGCTGGGTCGTGCGCAATGGCGTGGAGTTGCAGCCGCGCCTCGACCGTCTGCTCCTGGTGCAAGATATTCGCGGCGAAGCTGCAACCCGTTGACGGTCGCCGACCGAAACTCCACAATCCGGGACCATCGGGTTGTGGGGGTTGAGGCGAATGTCGACCGAATGGTGGTATTTGCGAGAAGGTGCCATCCAAGATCCAACCGCCACCTTCTACCTCATCGGTATGGTTCGCCAAGGGGTGCTGACTGCCGATGACTGGGTATGGCAGCCGGGATTGTCCGGGTGGACCCAGATACAACATCTACCCGCCCTGCGATCAGGCCTGCCCGCCGCCGCCGTCACCGCCATATCCGCCCCAGTACCGGATATTCCCCTGCCCGACCTGACAGCCGAACGACCGGCACGCCCCCTGTCACGCCTGCTGGCCCAGGGGATCGACTTCATGGCCGGCGCTACGCTGGTGGGGCTGGTCTCCTGGGTGTCATACGGGGTCGCGGGACAGGGAAAGATCGGCATCAACCTGACTGATTTCACTCTCGCCTTCTGCCTGCTGCCCACCACGCTCCTTCTCCAGGCTTTCATGGTGGCCCTGTTCGGTAACACGCTCGGAAAACGGTCGCTCGGCCTGCGCATCCGTCGACGCGATGGCCGCAGACCGGGCCTGATCACCATGCTGATCCGGCAGGTCTGGGTCTGGATCGAAGGATTTGGCCTGGGCCTGCACCTCATCGCGCTGTTCACCATGCCTTATAGCCGTTACCGGCTGCTGCGGGGGCAACGAACACGCTGGGATCAGGGGTTGGACCTTGTGGTGCTGCAACATGGGGCGGGGTGGTCACGTCACCCGTTCGGCCCTTTTATGTACAGTTTGACCGCCAGCATGCTGATCGCACTGCCAAATCCGCTACGCGCGCTGGCGCCCGAGCCGATGGTGGATCACTCGTCTGCCTACAGCATGCCCCAAACAATGTCCGCCACCTGGCGCAATCCCGTCACAGGCAAGGAGGCGAAACTGCTGACCGGCTGGGAGATGGCGACCGAGCCGCTGGAACAGGGCGGCAGCAGCCACTGGTTCTGGAAAACCGGCAGGGAGGGGCGCGGCATGATCGAACGCCAGTTCCTCCAAGATCCCTTCCCCGACTTCTACACGGACTTCATGAAGAATACCGGACAGGCAATACCGACGGCCCTGCCAACGCCGGCACCAGGACAACCGGTATGCATGCACCATATCTCCACCATCTCCGATGATCCGGAACAGGGCGAGGTCCAGGAACTGCGCGTCTGCGTCCTGTCATCGGGCGAAATCTGGCGCATCCATGGCTGGTGGCCGATGGGCGACGAGGCAGAACAGTCGCGCGTCAGAAGCCTGATGGACGGTTTGGAAAGCTCCATCCGCTGAGCGTTGGACAATTTCATCTCATGCCGGGAGCAAGATGACCGAAAGCTGGTGGTACGCACAGGACGGCGCTACATATGGCCCGTTGTCCGCCGCACGCGTACGGAACATGTTTATGGCTGGCGAACTCACCGGGCAGGATTGGCTGTGGGAACCGGGCATGTCGGCATGGGAGCGGGCTGGTGCTCTTCCGGCTTTCGCCCAAACCGTGCTGGACTCACGCTCCCCGTTCAGTTTGCGCGATAGCGGTCCGGTCCCGTCCGCCTTACCCTCGACCGACCAGCCCCGGCGGGCGGGACCCTGGTCTCGGTTCTTTGCGCAAATGCTGGACATTTATTTGGTCCGTGCCGTGCTGACGGTGCTGGTGGCCCTGGCGGGATACCGGCTGGAACAGGACGGGACCCGGTTCCTGGGCTTCGGCCTGATGCTGCCGGTCGGCCTGATGGTGCAGGCGCTGCTGCTCTTCACCATCGGCACGACACCGGGCAAGGCACTGCTGGGCCTACGGGTTCGGCGCTGGGATGGCGGGCGGGCCGCTCTACGCACATTGGTGCGGCGACAAGGGTTGCTGTGGCCGAAGGGGCTGGCCATCGGCCTGCCTCTGATCAATCTGGTGACCTTGCATCAGGGAAAGCAACGGTTGGACGGCGCGCAGCTGACCAGCTGGGATGAAGCCGCCGGAACCGATGTTTATCAGGATGAGCATAGGCCCGGCCGGCTGTTGCTTTGCGTAGTGCTGATTGTGATCGTCGAGATCACCGGACAGGTCCTGGCCGACACGGCGGGCTACCGGTTCAGCGTATGGCACCTTCCTTGAACCGGCATTTGGCAACGGGGCCTGTCCAACCCTATAGCCACAGGCATGCCCCACCGCCCCTCCCCCTTCTCCTGGTTCCTGCTGCTGGCCGCCTCGCCCCTGTTGTTCGGGTCGAACGTGCTGGCCGCGCGGTTTGTGGCGGGGGAGATACCGGCGGTGGCCATGGCGTTTTGGCGCTGGACCCTGGCGCTGCTGATCCTGGCCCCGTTCATTCGCCATGAACTGATCGCCGGCTGGCCGGAATTGCGGCGCGACTGGCGCGGCTTCCTGCTGCTGGGCGCCTTGGGCATGGGCATCTGCGGGGCGCCCGTCTATCTGGCGGGACAGACCACAACGGCCACCAATATCAGCCTGATCTATGCCGCCGCCCCCGTCCTGATCGTGCTCTATGGCCGCCTGTTCTGGCGGGAACGGGTCAGCACCGTCCAGGTCACGGGCGTCGCCATCAGTCTGGCAGGTGTGGTGACCGTCATTGCCAGAGGCGACCCCAAGGCCCTGCTGCATCTGCACTTTACGGCGGGCGATCTCTGGATCGTGCTGGCCGCCAATGGCTGGGCCTTCTATTCCCTGCTGCTGCGCCACCGCGCCTCCGGCCTGACGCCCTTTGCCCGCTTCTCCGGCATCTGTGCCGGCGGGGTGGTGGCCATGCTGCCCTTCTACGGGCTGGAAATCGGCATGGGACAGGTGGCGGACGGGTCCTGGCGCACCATCGCCACCCTGTTCTTCCTGGCCCTGGTGCCGGGCCTTGCCTCCTATCTTGTCTACGGGCGGCTGGTGACGGTGTTCGGGCCGGGACGGGCGGGCATGACGCTGTATCTCACCCCGCTTTACAATGCCGCCCTGGCGACTTTGCTGTTGGGCGAACGGCTGGAGGGGTTCCATCTGGCCGGCATGGCCCTGGTCCTGCCGGGCATCTGG
>CALRNG020000224.1:0-6311 GCA_943369495.1 Rhizobium sp. Q54 | reverse complement strand
TGCAATCCGCGCCATCACGGCCAGCGATCCCGCCTTCTTCCCGCTCTCGATCTCCGAAAGATATCCCGGTGTAATCCCGACAGAGGCCGACAACGCCCGCGCGGTCAGGCCGCGATGCTTGCGCCAGATGCGAACCGGGTTCGCGCCGTCGCACAGGGCCAAGGCCATTTCCAGCGGCATGGTTTCTGTCCGACCGGCGGCCAGATCGGCCTCGATTTCCCGAACCCGTTCCAGGTCGCGCGCCTCCTCGACCGCGTCCATAAGCGCCTCGAAATCCGTCTTGGCTAACGTGACGGTGTCGGGCGTTATCTCTATCTGCCTGATGGTCCGCATCTGCATAACTCACATTGATGCCGGGAAGCACTCCAACAGCATGGCGTGTTCACGTCAAGCGAAGGCCCACTGACCACCCTCAAGAATGCCTATCCCGCCATCGGGATTGCACTCCGTGTCGTCATCCCGGCGGAAGCCGGGACCCAGGGGGTGCAAGCTCAAACCTACAGGCAGCGTCGATCAAAGCAGCCTCACTGTCGGGCATGTGGCCCCTGAGTCCCGGCTTGTCGCCGGGATGACGATAAGGGAAGTTTGGCGAGAGCAAAGCGCCTGCCCAATCCGCTGACTTTCCCCCGCCCTCGTGCTACACTACGCCCCTCATCATCCTTCCCATATCCGCACCCCGGCCTGCGCGCCGGCATACGGAGCCGCATGCTCTCGCATGCGGCAATAGCTGTCTTCGCGAAACCAAACCGATTTCGTGTTTCACTTGGTTGCACAGGAGGTGTCGCGCATTCAGAGTTGCCTATTTTCAGTGCAGAAGCACCCCAGCTTTCGAAACATTCCCGCCCGCCATGTTGCACAATGTTTCACATCCGGGTCCGCAACCCGCGCCCACCCCTTTCGCAGCCTGAATACCACCCCGTCTGAAACAGACCCTTTTTCGTGTTTCACAATGTTGCGCGAGACGCCGGTGCCGCCGCCGCCCGGCCCAGCCCCCCACGACCAAAGGGCAAAAACACCACACTGTGTAAAACCGCAGCGAGCGCTCACACGCCCCCTGTTCAAACCTTACTGATCTGTTAATCTCAATCTCGCGGATGCGAAACGAAGCCATTGTCGGCATCGCCCTCGACAGCGGATCGCATGGCACGAAGGGCGCAGGGGGCTCTGTTGAGCGGGTCTGGAAAAGGTGTTGACGACCTGTTGTCGTCCTATGATGCCAACGGCTTCTATGATGAGCTGTTTGGATCGGCCAGCAAACCGGCATCGCATACCGAGGCCGTGAAGGACCGGCTTCGACAACTTGATTATGATGATCTGCGGCGCCGCGCGTCGGACGCGGAGCGGGAGCTGTATAATCTGGGCATCACCTTTCTGGTGTATAGCGATGCCAAGGCCGTTGACCGTATCCTGCCCTTCGATGTGATCCCCCGCATCATCGCGGCCAAGGAATGGGCGCATCTGGAAAAGGGCGTGCAGCAGCGCATCGCGGCGCTGAACATGTTCCTGCATGATATCTATCACGACCAGCATGTGCTGAAGGACGGGATCATCCCCGCCGAGCTGGTGCTGGGCAATGCCAATTACCGGCCGCAGATGCAGGGCATCTCCCTGCCCTTCAAGACCTATATCCACATTGCCGGCGTCGATCTGGTCCGCGACCAGGAGGGCACGTTCCGGGTGCTGGAGGATAATGGCCGCGTGCCGTCGGGCGTATCCTATGTCGTGGAAAACCGCCACATGATGCTGCGCGCCTTCCCCGACCTGATGGGCGATATCGGCCTGCGCAATGTGGAGAATTACGGCGCCAAGCTGCTGGAGGCGATGTGCGAGATCGCACCGCCCCGGGCGGATGTCGACAGCTATGACCCGCAGGTGGTGCTGCTGTCGCCCGGCGCCTATAACTCCGCCTATTTCGAGCATATTTTCCTGGCGCGCGAGATGGGCGTGCCGCTCGTCGAAGGGCGTGACCTGGCCGTCATCGATGACAAGGTCTATATGAAGACCACCGGCGGTCTGCGTCGCGTGGACAGCATCTATCGCCGCATCGGCGATGATTTCCTGGATCCCAAGGCCTTCAACCCCGACAGTTTGCTGGGCGTGCCGGGGATTTTTGAGGCCTATCGCAAGGGCAATGTGGCGCTGGCCAATGCCATTGGGACCGGTGTCGCGGATGACAAGGCCGTCTATGCCTATGTCCCGCGCATGATCAAATATTACCTGGGCGAAGACGCCCTGCTTCCCAATGTCGACACCCATATCTGCCGCGAACCGGACGCGCTGCAATATACGCTCGACAATCTCGACAAGCTGGTGGTGAAGCCGGTGGGCGAGGCGGGCGGCTATGGCATCACCATCGGCCCGCGTGCCAGCAAGGCCGAGCTGGAGGAATGTCGCGCCAAACTGCTGGAGGACCCGGCCAATTATATCAGCCAGCCCATGGTGCCCCTGTCGGTCTGCCCCACCTTGACGGAGGAAGGGATTGAGCCGCGGCATGTGGATCTGCGCCCCTTCGCCATCACCGCCAAAAGCACCTGGGTGCTGCCGGGCGGGTTGACGCGCGTGGCCCTGAAGAAAGGCACCCTGATCGTGAATTCCAGCCAGGGCGGCGGGTCCAAGGATACCTGGGTCCTGACCGAAGGCGGACAGGCGGAGCCGGACCCGGTGGCCGATGACAGCACCGATCCGTTCCACACCCAGTCGCAGTCCCAATCGTCGCAATCCCAGTCCCAGTCGCAAAGCCAGTAAGGGGAGAACCGGACATGGCAGCCCTTCTCGCCCGATACGCCGAATGCATCTTCTGGATGGCCCGCTATATGGAGCGGGCCGAGAACTTGGCCCGCATCCTGGATGTGCATGAGACCTTTGCCCGCGACAGTTTCGGGTCCACCAACTGGTTGCCGATCCTGCGCCTGAACGCCGATGAAAAGCGCTTCTTTGAGCTGTACCCCACGGCCAGCGTCAAGAATGTGCTGAATTTCTATGTGCTGGATCAGAACAACCCCACCTCCATCATCGCCGCCATCGCCTCGGCGCGGGAGAATGCGCGGCAGCTGCGTCCCCTGATCTCGACCGAGATGTGGGCGCATCTGAACATGTTCTATAACCGCCTGCTGGCCCTGGAGCCGGCCAGCGATCTGGCCCAGCACAATATCCAGCGGCTCTGCGCCTCCATCAAGGAATCCTGCCAGACCCATACCGGCATCACGGAGGGCACCTTCTTCCGCGACCAGGGCTGGTACTTCTATCAGCTGGGCCGCAATCTGGAGCGGGCGGATCAGGCAACCCGCGTGCTGGACATCAAGTACCACACGCTGCTGCCCAGCCCGCGCGATGTCGGCACGCCCATCGATATCAGCCAGTGGAATAGCCTGCTGCGGTCCGCCGCCGGCTACCACGCCTTCCGCCGCGTCTATCCGCGTGGCATGACGCCGGCGGCGGTGGCAGGCTTCCTGCTGTTCAATGACAATTTTCCCCGCTCCGTGCTGGTCTGCATGCGGGAGGTGGATAGTCTGCTGAACCGGCTGAACAGCAAGTACCGCCTGCGCCGCGGCACCCTGCCGCTGGAACGGTCGGACGAGCTGCTGGGCAACCTGTCAAACCAGACCATCACCAATGTGATTTCGGTGGGCCTGCATGAATATCTGGACGGTTTGCAGATCAATTTCGGCAAGCTGTCCAATGATATCGCACAGGCCTTTTTCCTGATCGACGAACCGGGTACGCTATCGGCCTGATCCCGTCTCCCACCACACCCCGCGCCAGGGCCAAGAATGAGTGTCATCCCGCCCCTGCACCGGCCCTTGCAGCAATTCTTCCGCTCCGGCCCCATGCCCTGCCCCTATCTGCTGGGACGGGTGGAGCGCAAGCTGTTCACGCGGCTGGTGGGGCCACAGGCGGGAGAGGTGAATTCGGCCCTGTCACGGGCCGGATTCCGGCGCAGCCATGACATCGTCTATCGGCCCGTCTGTCCGGGATGCAGCGCCTGTGTGCCGGTGCGGGTGCCGGTGGCGGGTTTCGCGCCGGGGCGGACCAACCGCCGTATCCTGCGGGCCAATGCCGATCTGGTGCTGGACGTGGTTCCCGCCGCCTCCACGCCGGAGCAGTTTCAGCTCTTCGCACTTTATCAGGATGCCCGCCACAGCGACAGCGACATGAACCGCATGACGCCGGGCGACTTCGCCTCCATGGTCGATGAAGGCCGCGTCAATACTTTCATGGCGGAAACCCGTGATCCCACGGGCCGCCTGCGCGGGGCGATGCTGGTGGACCGGCTTGAGGATGGCTATTCCGCCGTCTACAGCTTCTATGATCCCGATGAACCCCGGCGCAGCCTGGGCACGCATCTGATCCTGGCCATGATCGAACGCTGCCGCCAGGAAGGGCTGCCCTACCTCTATCTGGGCTATTGGATCGAGGGCAGCCCCAAGATGGAATATAAGGCGAATTTCCAGCCGCTGGAGGCTCTGGGCCGCGACGGCTGGGCACCGTTGACGATTTAGGCGTCCATCAAATCAAAATGGAAGGTCTTGGCGATGATCTGCCAGCGTCCATCCAGCTTCACCAGACTGAGGAAGTCGGTGAAGAACTTAGGCCCCATGGCACAGCGCGCCTGAACCAGCGCCGTCACGGGGCCGGCAAAGGTGATCGCCACCACCTCATCCCGCCGCTCCTCCCCCCGGCTGGCGGGGGATTGCCGGGCGGCCACAATGGGCAGGTAGGCATCCATGGTCAGATGGGTCAGCCGCCCCTCCGTCGCGCAGGCATAGACGGCCTGCGGATGGAATATCTGGCCGAGACGGGCCGCATCGGAATGATACAGCCCGCCAAAATACTCGGCCATCAGGGCGGTGACCCCGGCGAAGTCGGCGGGTGCCGGGGTCGTGCCGTCCATCAGATCAGACCTTCCGCCTTCAACGCCGCCTGCACGCCAGGACGGGCGGCAATACGGGCGCGGTAGGCCGACAGGTTCGGCCACTTCACCAGATCGAGCCCCACATAGGGCGACCAGCCCAGGACCGTGAACAGATAGCCATCGGCGACCGTGAAGTCGGCGCCAAGCAGATAGTCACGGCCATCGGCCAGCTGTGCCTCCAGCGTGTCGAAACGGCGGCTGACATTGACCGGCACGGCGGCCTTGGTGTCGGGATGGGTGGTCGGGTTGAAGAAGGGGCTGAAGCCCTTATGGACCTCCGTCGCAACGAAGTTCAGCGCTTCCTGCACCCGCGCGCGTGCCAGGGTGGCGGGCGGCGGCAGCAGCTTGGCATCCGGCTTCAGGTCGGCCACATACTGCATGATGGCCACACCTTCGGTCAGCAGCTCCCCCTCATCCGTGACCAGGGCGGGGACATAGCCCTTGGGATTGATGGTGTAGAAATCAACGCCGCCGGCGGTCTTATGGCTCGGCAGATCCACCGCCTCAATCTCCGGATTGAAACCGGCCTCCCGCAGGGCGATATGGGAGGCCAGAGAGCAGGCGCCGGGCTTGTAATAGAGCTTCATCATGATCCTCGATCGTTGAACGTCACGGCCCCCAAGGGGCTTGCGATGGCGCGGAAGATGGCGAAGGAAGTTGCCATTGTATAGCTGGTAACTTCTGGTAACTTGCATTTTGAAGTTTCGAACCGGTAACCGGAATCGCCGCGCCATGGCCTTGAAAATCCGCAAGAACCCTGTTGTACCCGCCCCCTATTGCCCCGTGTCGGAATTCATGGACCTGTTGAGCGGCGCCTGGACCACGCATGTGCTGTGGCATTTGCAGGCGACGCCACGGCGCTTCGGGGAATTGCGGGTGGACATGCCGGACATCTCCGCCAAGACCCTCACCGCCCGGTTGCGGATGCTGGAGCAGCATGGGCTGGTCGTACGGACGGTCATGCCAACCTCCCCACCCTCCACCGAATATGCACTGACCGACCTGGGCCGGGAACTGATCCCGGTGTTGAACGCCATCGCCGCCGTCGGGCGTAAGCTGAAGCTGAGCCGGACGGGAGGCCAGGAAATCTGTGACGCAGCAGCCTGAAGCGGCCGCCGCCTGACACCGGTAACAATCTGGCGCATGTTCATACTAGGAAACCGGTGTCATGTATGATTTACTCGGGACTTGAGAGGTGGCCGGCAGAGCCGCCGATGGAGAGAAGCCCGGAGACGTTCGAATGCCTATTGCCGCTGTCAAGCGTGCCCTGATCTGTGCCTGCCTGCCGCTGATGCTGGCCCTGCCCGGCCATGCCCAGACCGCCGCCGCCAGCCCCGCCGCGCAGGAGGTGGTGCAGGCCCCCAGCCGCGACGAAATCCTGGCGACCATGAAGCGGGCG
>CALRNG020000223.1:0-6318 GCA_943369495.1 Rhizobium sp. Q54 | reverse complement strand
ACCGGCGATCCCTGACGGTTCGGCCTGGGCATGCTGAAACCCTGTCGAACCTGGGGAACGTTCTGGTGGAACGCGGCAAGCTGGGGGAGGCGCTGGGCTTTCACCGCGCGGCCGTGGATGCGGCGCCGGACAGTGGGGAGGCCTTGATCTTCCTGGGCGTGGCGCTGCAGGAACTTGACGAGGTGGACGCCGCGATTGACGCCTATCGCCTGGGCCTTCGCCTTGACCCCGGTAACCTCAACGGGCTGACCAATCTTGGCGCCGCCCTGGAACTTGCCGGCCACCTGCCGGAGGCGGAGGCGGTCTTGTCGCAGGCGCTGACCATGGCGCCGGGCTCCGCCGATGTCTGGGGGAATATCGGTCTCTGCCGGCTGGCACAGGGAGATCGCCTGCGTGGCCTGTCCGCGTTGGATCGGGCCCTTGAGCTTGATCCCGACTTGCCGCGTGTCCGCATTTCCCGCGCGCTGCTGCGTCTGGAGGATGGGCAGCTTCGGGACGGCTGGAATGATTACGGATGGCGGTTCGCGGCGGGAGAGGCGATACCAGACCGCCGTTTCACGGTCCCGGCCTGGCAGGGTGACCCTCTGACAGGCAGGAAACTGCTGATCTGGCGTGAGCAAGGGCTTGGTGATGAGCTGATGTTCGCCAGTCTCTATGCGCAAGCCATTGCCAGGACGGGCACAGCGATTATTGAATGCGACCCGCGGCTGACGGGGCTGTTTACGCGGAGCTTCCCAGCGGCGACTGTCCGGGCGCAACGGCTTCCCCCCGACGGTACCGATGCGCCTGAGCGGCCGGACGCGGATTTCCACGTTCCGGCAGGTGACCTGCCGCGCCTTCTCTCTCCGGGCAGCGTCGTTGGCTTGAGCGGTGCTCCCTATCTGGTGGCGGATCGCGGTCGGTCACTCAAGGCACGGGAGTGGCTGGACAGCCTGCCCCCCGGTCTGAAGGTGGGCATCTGCTGGCGGTCGCGCATGGTCACGACGCGGCGGCGGCACAATTATGCGTCTGTATCGAACTGGATGCCACTTTTTGGTGTGTCGGGGGTGCAGGTCATCAATCTGCAATATACTGCCCGCCAGGAAGAGATTGATGCCTTTCAGGCCGATGGGTCGATATTGCATACGATGCCCGGGCTTGATCTCTCTGATGATCTGGAAGGGCTTGCAGCTTTGATCGCCAATCTGGACCTTGTCATCACGGCGCCCACGGCGGTTGGTGAGATGGCAGGCGCGATCGGCACCCCCGTATGGCGACTTGTCGGTGACCGGGATTGGTCAACTCTTGGTACGGGTATCCGGCCTTGGTTCTCGTCAATGCGCCTATTCTTACATTCATCAGGTGCAGGCGCAGGCGTCGGAGAAGTTATACGATTTCTTAAGCGAATTTTATCGCCGCATGGCTGATATTTTGTCTGTGACCAGTTTTCAGCACCGAAACGTGATGCTATCGTATGCCTGGTTGTCGATGTGTCAATGAACTGGAGACTTGAGGCATCGGCTCTTCATTAATGTTCCGTTACCATCGGTTGGTTTTGGCGGACGGCAAATATGTCGGCGGCGGGTGGCGATATCGTGGTTGACCCTCACATGGGCATGACTGCATCACATGTTGCCCTGCGCCCTGGTTTGGCGCGGGCGGATCGCCGTATGGTTACCGCTTTCTTCTGCGATGTCGTTGAATCCTCCAAGCTGGTGATCCCCCAGGATCCGGAAGACGCCTATGACCAGTTGTCCGGCCTGATTGACATCATGCAACGGCACGTTCAGGCGTTTGGCGGCACGGTGTGCCAGACGTTGGGCGATGGTATCTACGCGGTCTTCGGTGCGCCGGTCGCCCAGGAAAATCATGCGGTCCGCGCCTGTTATGCCGCCGATGCCATCCTGAGGGAGGTTGCCCGTGGCAACCGGGCGGTCCGTATTGGCATCTGCTCGGGCGAGGTCTTGTGGGATCACGCCATCGACGGGCGGCAATCATCAAATCCGGCGACGGGTGCTGCCATCCATATCGCTGCGAAGATGCAGCAATCGGCGCCCCCGAATGCGGCGCGGATTGCCGACAGCACCGCGCGCCTTGTCGCCGATTGGGTGGATACAAGACCGTCGAAGCTGCTGGCTCTGGGCGGCATTGAACCCACGCAGAGCCATGAGCTGTTGGGTCTGCGCGGCCGCCGCCGGCATAGCGACGATGATCTGCCGATGGTCGGACGTGAACATGTCCGCAAGCAACTCCTGTCGGCGCTCGCACAGGTGGAGACGGAGGGGCCGCCAGTCTTCTCTGCACATCTGGTGCAAGCGGCCCCAGGGCTGGGTAAGACGCGCCTGATGCGGGCATTGGCAGATGCCACCCGATCACGGGGCTTCCGGGTGATTGAGTGGCAAGTGCCGGCGGTGGAACCCGTGGGTGCGCCCAATCCACTGCATCAGCTCGTTGTCGAGCTGCTGGACGGGCCCTTGCCGCGCACAGCCGCCGGCATCTCCGCGATGCTCCGCGGTGCCGGTGCCGCCGACGAAGAGGCCGACGCCCTGGCCCGTATTCTGCTGCCCCCGTCCAGTGATTGGGAGGGCGGCGGTGGGTCTTCGGTCCTGGCTGTTGCCATGCGGGCACTGGCGGCGCTGGTGGGCGCCGCCGCGACCCGGCGACCGCTCTTGCTTCTGGTGGAAGATGTGCAGTGGGCGGACAGCGCCGTCCAGGCGGTGCTGTCCACCCTGCTGACCCTGCCTGAAGAAACCCGTATGGTGCTGGTGATGTCGCGCCGTGACGGTGATGCAGGATCGCCCCTGGTTGATCATCCTCGGCTGCGACGGCATTCACTGGCCCCATTGAGCGGTCCGGACGTCGCGCTGCTGCTGGATCTGTGGATGGGGCGGGCGCCCGCCCTTGATGCCATCAAGGACGATCTCGCCCGCCGCAGCCGGGGTGTGCCGCTTTTCCTCGTTGAATGCATCCGTGTGCTGCTGATGAACGGCACGGTGCTGGGTGATATCGGCTATATGGTGCCGGGCGCTGTGACCGAGTATACCTTGCCCGATACCGTGCAGACATTGTTGACCGCGCGGATTGATCTGCTTGACGAGGAGGCGCGTGATCTCCTGCGGGCGGCGTCGGTCATCGGACAAACCTTTGATGCCGGTCTGCTGTCTTCTCTAGTCGGTCACGATCTTCTGCGGCGGCGCATTCCCGATCTGGTTCGCGTCGGCATGATCGACGAGACCCGTCTTCTTCCCCGCCGGGAATATAGTTTTCACCACGCCCTTCTCCACGAGACGGTTCACGCGGGTGTGACCCGGTGGGCATTGCGACACCTGAATGCCCGCTTGGCTGAGTTGCTGGATCAGCCGGAGCAGGCGGAGCTGCCTGGCCGGTTGGCCGCCCAGACCCGCCATGCGTTCCGGGGGGAGCTATGGTCGATGGCCATCCTTGCTGGCCGGGAAGCGGGCACGGAAGCGCTGTCCAGGTCACTGGCGCCAGAGGCGGTGTCACTCTTGTCGATAGCCATCCAGGCCAATGAAAAGCTGGGCGATGATCCGCAGAGCCTGGACGATGGCATTGACCTGCGCGTCGCCCTGGCACGGGCAGCCATGCCCGCGGGACAGGGCGAACGCGCCATGGTTGAACTGGAACTGGCCGTTCGCCAGGCGCAGTCGCTGGGCGATGACCGCCGTGCGTTGAACGGGCTGGTTCAGCAAGTGAATTTCGAGCGTGTTTATGGCTACGCGGATCGGGCCGTGGCGCTGGCTGAGACCGCGTTGCGCCTGTCCGGCGGCACCTCACAGGCTCATCCGGAACTGCTGGTGATTGCAGCGGCCAGCCATGTTGATCTGGGGGAGCCTGAAAAGGCACTGGAACTGCTGAATATTGCAGAGCAGGCCGGCCCGGAACATCTTTCAGGCCGCTACACTGTGATGGACCCCAAGATGCTCTGGGCCATTATCCGGGCCAAATGCCTGTCCTTGCTGGGTCAGGATGAGGATGCTGAACCGATGATCCAGATGGCGTTGCAGTTGGCTGACGCCGGAACCCATCCGTTCAACCGGATTTACGTCAGAGCCTATGCAGCTGAGATCCGTATGCGACAGCGCCGCTATGGCGATGTGCTGGCCTTCAGTTCAGAAGGGCTGACCATATCCCGGGCCACGGGCTCCACGCTGATGGACTCCCTCAATCTGGCGCGGCGTGGCTTGGCACTGGCCCATATGGGCCGGGTCGCTGGCGGCTTGGTTGATATCGAAAATAGCTTGCGTCTGGCTCACGCGCGTGGCGCTACCTTGCATATCGCCTGGGCTCGTCATGCCCGCGCAGTGGCTTTGGCGCTGGCGGGGCGTTTGGACGATGCCCTTCAGGAACGTAAACTGGCTCTCTCTCTTGTGGAGGAGAGGCACTATGGCCTGCTCCGGCGGTTCATTCCGGCGGAGTCTGACTTTGTCGGCATGACCCGACAATTGCCGACGGGGCAATTGCCAACCGGCGCAATGCCGGCGTCGCTGACCACAATGTTGCATTAAATCAAATGAGGCAGGGCGGCCTCTCAGATTTGAGAGGCCGCCCTCATCTTTTGCAATCTGCTGAATTAATTCTTCTCTTCAGAAGAAAAATCGTAGAGATCGCGCAGCAGTATCGTCGATACGCCTTTTGACACAGCGCGGTAATAGGCAACCAGGAAAGCGCGGATCGTTGCCGTCAGCGATGCATTCTGATGCTGCCGACGTGATACGATCGTGATGACCTGATGAATGCTCAGGCTTTCCTTTTCCGCGATCTCATGCAGCGCCTGCCACATGACGGCTTCCAGGCGGACACTGGTCCGGTGACCGTCCACCCAAACATTGTGGCTGATGAGTTGCCCATCGACCTCCAAGTCATGGGGTTCATAGACCGTGATGTCGTTGCGGGACTGTGGGGCGTTCATCGGCGACCTCGCCTTGGTGGATCGTGCCTCACGTTCGGAACAGGACGCTCCGAACTGCGGCGGGCAGACACACCATAGCGTTCCTTCTGCATACATCGTTGTGAAGTGGTTCACACGGCAAAAGCCTGAGTCTGGATTACGTTCAGTCTGCCTCCCCGACGGTATGAATACACTGGCAAGCAGGTTGTCGGGACGTCGGGTTGCAAATGTAATCTTCAAAGGAGACTCCAATGCTTACTCGTGGTGCCGATGGCCGCCTGTACCGTGTTGGTCCCGCCGGGACCGTTGATGTTGTTCATGAAGAGCCCAGCACGGTCCGTAGCCGCGACGCTGCGCGCAATGTGATGGAGAAGGGCGCCAGCGCGGACATCTACTCCGCCAGTGCGGATATCTACTCCGCCAAGCTCTGAGCCGATGCCGGGTATCGGCCCAGGTCGCTCTGGGTCGATACCGGCCGGCCGGCGCGATAACAGCAACAAGTCCGAAGGGGATCGGCAATGGATCAGGTCCGTTTGACCAACTGGGATGACCTGGAAACGCCGCAATGGCGTCGGTTGGTTTCGGCGGAGGATACTCTGGCCCGCGTCAAGCCGTTCTTCCCTTTGTTCGGTATTACGCGTGTGGCCAATGTCACGGGCCTGGACACGATCGGCATTCCCGTTGTGATGGTCAACCGTCCCAATTCCCGCGGGCTTGCTGTTTCCCAGGGCAAAGGTGTGACCCTGGCCGCCGCCAAGGCATCGGCGGTGATGGAGAGCATCGAGAGCTGGCACGCCGAGCGTGCCTCGCACCTGTCGTTGCGGATCGGCTCTTACGAAGATTTGCGATATTCGTTGCCGGTGGTCGATCCTGATCGATTGCCCTGCAACATGGACAGTATCTACAGCCCGCACCATCAGCTGCTATGGGCGGAGGGCACCAATCTGCGGGACGGCAACAGCCTGTGGATTCCCTATGAGATGGTGCATAGCAACTACACCCTTCCCCTGCCGACGGGCCATGGCTGCTTCCAGGCCACGTCGAATGGTTTGGCATCGGGCAATCACTGGATCGAAGCCGTCATCCACGGATTGTCGGAAGTGATTGAGCGTGATTCCCGGACATTGTGGAACCTGATGCCGGAAGAGGCGCAGGACGATACGCGTGTCGATCTGGAAACCATCGCCGATCCGACCTGCCGGGCCCTCCTGGCCCGGTTCGCCAAGGCTGGCGTCGCAGTGGGCGTATGGGACATGACCTCTGATGTCGGTGTTCCCACCTTCCTGGCCCGTATCGTTCAGGCAGATGCGGGACTTGGGACGACCATCCGCCCGGCGGCCGGTTACGGTACCAACCTCGTCCCTGAGATTGCCTTGGCCCGCGCTCTTACCGAGGCGGCACAAAGCCGGCTTACCTTCATTTCCGGCGCC
>CALRNG020000222.1:0-6332 GCA_943369495.1 Rhizobium sp. Q54 | reverse complement strand
TAGTGACGGTTCGCGGTCTCGTATTCCACGTGAGCGGTCGAGATCGTGATGCCGCGGGCCTTCTCTTCCGGCGCCTTGTCGATCTGATCGTAGGCGGTGAAGGTCGCCCCACCGGACTCCGCCAGCACCTTCGTGATGGCAGCCGTCAGAGACGTCTTGCCATGATCCACGTGGCCGATGGTGCCGATGTTGCAGTGCGGCTTCGTCCGCTCAAACTTTGCCTTAGCCATGGTATCCTGTGCCCTTGCCTGCTGCGATCTCTAGAAGACGCCGGGTCGTGGAAAACGGATTGTCTGGAGCGGGTGAAGGGAATCGAACCCTCGTCGTAAGCTTGGAAGGCTTCTGCTCTACCATTGAGCTACACCCGCGCGGGTCGTTCACCCACTCTCCGATAACGTCACCACATGCAGAACGGCGCGCCCCATATTCTGAGGCGCGCCTGAACTGGTGGAAGGGGCTGGATTCGAACCAGCGTACGCTATGCGGGCAGATTTACAGTCTGCTGCCTTTAACCACTCGGCCACCCTTCCGCGGTGCCGTTCTCGGCCAGCGGCCTGAACGGAGTTGGGGGTTATACGGATTAAACGGACCCTGTCAACGCCAATCTGACATGCGTCTTCATTCTTTCTATCCGCTGGCGGAAATCCTGGGTTTGAACGAAAGTGCGTCTATGAGAAACCGACCCCCCTCCCCCAAATCCGGTCGCCCCGGTGGCAAAGGCGGCGCCAGCGGTAGCGGCGCCGGACGCCCCGGCGCCCGTTCCCCCTCGCGCGATGCCCGTCGTGATGATGACAATCCCCGCGCCGCGCGCGGCCCCAAGGCCGGGGCCAAGCCCGGCTTTGCCAAGCCCGCCCGCGATGGCGACGCGCGTCCCCCGCGTGGCCCCCGCCGTGATGATGATACGCGCGGCGCGCGCACAAGCGGCGATGCCCGCCCGCCCCGTGGCCCGCGTCCCGAACGGCGCCCCGAGCGGAACGACGACCGGCGGGATGAACGTCGCGACGACCGGCGCGATGATCGCCGTCCTGCCACCGGCCAGGACCGGGGCGGGGCCGAGCGCCGCCGCCCCATGAGCGCAGCCGAGGAGCTGGGTTTCGACCCCACGCCGCTGCGTGCCACCACCGGGCCGGCGCTGAACAAGCATAATCTGTTGTATGGTGTGCATGCCGTCTCTGCCGCCTGGGTGAACCCAAACCGGCGGATCCGCGATCTGTTCGTGACCGAGTCCGGTCTGGAGGCGCTGGAAGCCGCCTTCCAGAAGGCGTCCGACGCCGAGTTGGACCGGCCTGAGCCGCGTCTGGTGGAAAAGGAAGAGATCGACAAGCTGTTGCCGCCCGGTGCCGTGCATCAGGGTGTGGCGCTGTCCTGCGCTCCGCTGGCCGAGGTGGAGATCGAGGATATTGTCGATGCCGCTGCCGATGATCCGCTGGCCCTGGTGGTTGTACTGGATCAGGTGACGGACCCGCACAATGTCGGCGCCGTCCTGCGCTCCGCCGCCGCGTTTGGCGCCAAGGCGGTGATCGTGCAGGACCGCCATGCCCCGCCCGTCACCGGCACGCTGGCCAAGACGGCGTCGGGCGCGGTGGAGGCGGTGCCGCTGGTGCGCGTCACCAATCTGGCCCGCGCCATTGACCAGCTGAAGGCCGCCAGCTTCTGGACCGTCGCCTTGGCCGAATCGGGTGCCCGTCACCTGCACGAGGTCGATCTGTCGGGCCGCACGGCCCTGATTCTGGGCTCCGAAGGCGACGGCATCCGCCGTCTGACGGGGGAGCGCAGCGACGAAATCGCCAAATTGCCCACCGGCGGCCCTGTCGGCAGCCTGAATGTTTCTACGGCAGCCGCCGTAGCTCTTTACGAGGTCGCGCGGCGACGCTAATGTCCCCGCCCGTTCGCCGGAGGGTTATCCCCTCCGGCAACCCCGCCTGGATCGCCGGCTTAGCTCAGTGGTAGAGCAACCGCCTTGTAAGCGGTAGGTCGTCAGTTCAATCCTGACAGCCGGCACCAGTGCGACGCGCCACATCAGCGGCGCATATCCAGCTCCCTTATCCATCCTGATGCCCATGTCCGATCGCTGACATAATTATTGACGGCGCGTCTTCTCATCTGCCGGCTTTCTAGGAATAAAGTCCATACTCATGCCCGGCCGCATCCTGCGTGCCGGGCTTTTTTGTTTCCGCTGGCCGCGAATGCCATTGGCGTGGAGGCGGAAACGGCAGCGAGGGAGCGATATCCATGCCCAATCCATTTGGCTTCACCTCTGGCCTCACCTCCTTGTTCGACACCGTCAGCGACTGGTTCGACGGCGACGATGAGGACGAAAAGCGCAAGAGACAGGCGCAGCCCGACTATCGCACCCTGTTCGATGACGAGCCGGAGGCCGAGACCGTTCCGGGTTCCGGCTTCTCCGGCAAGCAGCAACAGCCCCGGCAGACCAGACTGGTTGACGATGCCGACGATCAGCGCTTCCCCGCCTTTCAACAGGCCTGGCGCGATGGCAAGCCGGTAGAGGAATTGCTGGGCAGCCAGCCCTTCCGCCTGAAGGCGACGATCAATGGCAATGGCGGCGACAACCTGCGGCCTGACATCGCCAAGGTTCAGGTCCTGCTGAACAAGGCCGGCTATCACGATATTGATGGCAAGGACGGTCCCAACGGCTATCATAGCGCACGGCTGGACAAGGATATCCGTAAGTTTCAGCAGGCCCACAACCTCAGGGTGGATGGCAGGCTTCTGCCCGATGGCGAGACAATACGCACCCTGGAAGAAAGGGTGCCGGCCAGCGTTGCCAAGAAGCCCCTACGTCTAACCAACCGCAACATGGGCTATGACAGTTTCCGGCATCAGGAAAACTGGGCGCGGCAGGTTCGCATCATGCCATCCGGCGAAGCCCCCCTTCTGACACCTTACGACTTGCTTGGAATGACGCCGGTCATTGGGGATGGGTTGTCGGTCATTGACACTGGAAAGGCGCTTTATGATGGGGACTATAGAGGCGCTGCGGCGAATGCACTCGGGATTCTGCCAATTGTTCCCGGGTTCGCAGGAAAACTCGCCAAACGAGCAGAAGGCACCAGCCTTGCTCAGAAGAAGGTGTTCATCTATGATGCACCTTCGGTTCCGCAGCGGCCTTTCTCAGAGGATTACCCCAATGGAATCAAAAATTCGCCGGACCACGATGAAGGCAGCCCACTCCCTTCAGATCGTGAAGGAAGACCCCTCACTGCACCCTTCGTGGCTGGACGACGGTTCGTGGGAGCGGATGAAAAAATCGATCCGGAAGCAATGGCAGCAATTGCGGAAGGACTCACCGGACGCCCAATAGAACTGACAGCGAACCGAAATCGTATTGGATCAGACGCTGGTCGCTACCTACGCTACGGTGATGAACAAGCTATCCGCATTGACCCTAATCTTGGCGACAAGATTGGGCCTCGCGTTGTTGCGCACGAAGTGGGCCACGCTATAGACGATATCGCCGGATCAATCCCTACCGACGGATTGATCAAAGAACTTGAGACCGTCTACAACACGCTGACCAATCCACAAAAATACGGCCCGCCGATGAAGCCCCAGCATATGGGGACAAGGGCGACGACATCAAACGTGAGTTGATGACAGAAGCGATTCGAGCCTACCTGACCAACCCGAATTACCTGAAAACCGTCGCCCCTAAGACAGCGGCTCGTATCCGTGAATATGCGAATACCAACCCCAAGATCAGCAAGTTTGTCCAGTTCAATGCCTTGACACCACTGGGCCTGGGCGTTGCCACCTCGCAGGATGAAAGCGAATAGCGATTTAGGCACATAAGCAAATGATCAGGTTGAGCCCTGACAGGACTCACCCTGTGCTGCCAGCGGGCGGCAATCGAGAAAGGACCGCTCATATGAAAACTGTCATATACCGGACCTCGATGAAGCAAGCCCATTCCTTTCAGGATCCGCCCACGCTTCCGCAGCGGCCTTTCACAGAGGACTACCCCGATGGAAACCAGAATTTACGGAACCTCCAGGAAGGAAGCCCGCTGCCGTCAGATCGTGAAGGAAGACCCCTCACTGCACCCCTCGTGGCTGGACGAAGAAACAGCGGGACGCCAGATCAGGGAATTAATCATGTCGAGATCGAGGGAATCGCCAGAGGCCTCACCGGACGCCCTCCCGAACTCACCAACGACTGAAGATTGACCGGAAGACACTGCCCCACCCCGCCCCTTGCGCGCCTGCGCCCGCCGCACTAGCGTGGCGGCACCAATAAAGCTCGCGGGAGCCATAAAGTGTCTGTCAGCACCAATACCGCCATGTACCAGGGCGACGCCACCCTGGCCGATCTGTTGCGCGCCGACGGGATTGACCGGTCGGTGGCGTCCATACGGGACCTGATCGCCGGCGTCAACGCCGCGCCGGATGGCGAACTGCCCGATGCCTGGCTGGACCTTGTCTCGGCCCGCCGCTCGGACGCGACGTCGGAGCAGTTGACGGCCCTGCGCGCCACCATCGACCGCCCTGCCGATCCGGCCAAGGGCGACCATGCGGCCCGGCTGGCGGCCTTGCGCGCGGAATTGAAGCGCCGGGGCCTGGACGGGTTCGTGGTGCCGCGTGCCGACGAGTATCAGGGCGAATATGTGCCGCTGCGCGGCAGCCGTCTGGCCTGGATCAGCGGCTTCACCGGGTCCGCCGGCGCCGTCATCGTGCTGCTGGACAAGGCCGCCATTTTCATTGATGGCCGTTACACGATCCAGGCACGTCAGGAAGTGTCGCCGGGTCTGTTCAGCTATCACCATCTGATCGAGGAGTTTCACGGCGACTGGGCGGCGGCGAACCTGCCGGCGGGGGCCAAGCTGGGCTTTGATCCCTGGATGCATACGGGTGCCTGGGCCGACAAGATGCGCGCCAGCCTGTCGCCCGCCGGTGTGGAACTGGTTGCGACCGACGGCAGCCCCGTTGACGCCGTGTGGACGGATCAGCCGCCGGCCCCGTTGGGTGTGGTCAATATCCAGCCCCTGTCCGCCGCCGGTCGGTCCGCCGCTGACAAGCGCGCCGACATCGCGCAGGCACTAGCCAAGCTGAAGGCCGATGCCGCCGTGCTGACGCAGCCGGACAGCATCGCCTGGCTGTTGAATGTGCGCGGGGCCGATGTGCCCTGCACGCCGCTGCCGCTGTCCTTTGCCACCATCCGCGCCGACGGCAATGTCGATTGGTTCGTGGACCGGCGCAAGCTGGCGCCGGGCCTGGAGGAACATCTGGGCAATCAGGTTTCCATCCGTGCACCCGACGAGCTGGCCGGCGCGCTGGACGCCCTGGGGGATGAAGGAGCAAAGGTCCGTCTGGATGGCGGCACGGCGGCACTCTGGGTCGTGGACCGTCTGGCCAGAGCCGGGGCCAAGCTGGACCAGGGCGGTGATCCCTGCGTCCTGCCCAAGGCCGTGAAGAACCAGACGGAGATTGAGGGCGCCAGGGCCGCCCATCGCCGCGATGGTGCGGCCATGGTCCGCTTCCTGCGCTGGTTCGATGCCGAAGCGCCCAAAGGCCAGCTTGACGAACTGACGATTGTAGCAACGCTGCACAAGGCCCGCCAGGGTGCCGCCGATTTCCGCGGCCCCAGCTTTGAGACGATCAGCGGCGCCGGCCCCAACGGCGCCATCGTGCATTACCGCGCGACGGAAGCCACCAACCGCCGCATCGAGAATAACAGCGTCTTCCTGCTGGATAGCGGCGGGCAGTATCTGGACGGCACCACCGACATTACCCGTACCCTGGCCGTCGGTGATGTCGGGGCGCAGGCGCGGCGGCATTTCACCCTGGTGCTGAAGGGCCATATCGCGCTGAACCGCGCCCGCTTCCCCGCCGGCACCGCCGGCAGCCAGCTGGACAGTCTGGCACGGCAGTTCCTGTGGCAGCAGGGGCTGGATTACGACCATGGCACCGGCCATGGCATCGGCAGCTACCTGTCGGTGCATGAGGGGCCGCAGCGCATCGGCAAGCAGCTGAACAGCGTCACCATCCTGCCCGGCATGATCTTCTCCAACGAGCCGGGCTATTACCTGGCCGGGTCCTACGGCCTGCGCATGGAGAATCTGGAGCTGGTGGTGCCGGTGGCCATTCCAGGGGCCGAGCGGCCGATGCTGGGCTTTGAGACGCTGACACTCTGCCCCATCGACCGCCGCATGGTGGACCGCGACCTGCTGACAGCGGATGAGCGGGACTGGTTCAATGCCTATCATGCACGGGTGAGGGCGGAATTGTCGCCGCTTGTGTCGGGCGATGACCTGGCTTGGCTTGAGCAGGCGACGGCGCCGTTGCTGTAACAAGGGTGTCGCATGCGCTTCGCTTATG
>CALRNG020000221.1:0-6350 GCA_943369495.1 Rhizobium sp. Q54 | reverse complement strand
CAATCGCTCACGGATAACAACCTGGGTCCAAGTAGCTCCTTGGCCATCATCCGCGGGTATTGATACAATTGTGACCTTGTCTTTAAGAGCCTCGGGTGACGCTGAAAGCTCAATGTCGCCTCCGAATTTTAGGCGGCGGCGACGAAGGCGATTACCCATCTGAGATGTGTCTCTCACAACTGCATTAGACGTAAACTTCCTTCCTTCTAGGAAGTTAGCGTAGGTATCCTGCATTTCTGGCGGAAGATAACGTGACCCGAACTGGTCGGCAGTGAACGTCAAATCCTGCTCGCTTCGCACAAAAACGTAAAGGCTGTCGATTATATCCCTCTTCTTCTCTGGTTCCAAGTCTGTCTTGCGTACAAATTCCTTCGTCAGGTCGAAGAAGCGAGCTGTTTCATACGGACCATCGCTGGGCAACCTACAACCTAAAAAGCCTTCATAGAAATATGCCGCTGCTGCTTCTCGGTTGCTGACTGAAATGTTGCTATCAAATACAAAAGCACGTCGTCCGTTCGGTGCCTCAGTATTTGTGCTATCAAATAAAAATAAGCCAATCTTATAGAGCCTTGTGGCGGGGGTGAGGAATATATTTTTCAGGAATTCTACTACTGCGGTTTCTCCATTCCTAGATCTCCTAAAGCCGGCCTGTGTCTCGGCTTTAATTACTCCAATAAATGGAACTGAAGAAGCGCCAACGTTTCCGTCAAAAACTATGAGCACTCCCCCAGGTATCCGTCTTGCTAACTGTGATTCAGTCAGCCTATTTGCAATTTGCATCGTTCCGGCAAGAAAATCGGCATCTGATGCCCCAATCAGATTTTCTGCTAACTGCAGCAAGCTATCTGCGCCGCTCCGCACGATACTCATTTGAAGACTTTGGCTTTGACCAGATAGCGCATCTGTCATGCGTAGCCGAAAAGCCCCCATTGCTTCCGCGCTCAGTGTCTCAAGTGCATCTGCAAACGCCGGCGGTCGGATTGACCGATCATTGTTCCGCTGGAACACCTCATGTACAGCAATACGATTAACATTAAGGTTCTCAAATTGCATTCTCGATTCTCCCCTGATTCAGCGCGCAATTTAGTGCATAAGGAGATGAATATCCACATGTGTCAATCTGGCCGTGCTACGTGTTAATGTTTTCTAGTATGGTCTGTGCTGTGGTTGAGAAATACAGCAGACATGTGTAGGTTGATTTGTTACGTTCAGGGTCGTTGGTCGGCATTCTGGAATGCGAGATTTGCGACTCGATCCCCATCCTCCCACCACACCCTGTTGCAGCTTTATCACGTTGCGGGCTGGCGTCCGGTGTAGCTTTCTGGTAACAGTGTCCCCCCTGGTTCCGACAGCCCAAGGCAGATGCTTTGCCCCGTTCTGGATCGTCACACGCAAGCAGTCACTTACCCGGTGTCCCCGCATGACGGCAACGGCACCCGGCATTGTGCCCCGGTCGGATGGGCTTTGGCGGCGCATTGTGCGCTGGTCGCGGGGGCGGCATTTGTCCACCTTGGCCGGTATCCTGCTGATTGTCGCGGCCATTGCCGCAGGGGCGGCGACCTATGCCGCGCTGACGGAGACGCTGCCGGTCGCCATTGATCAGAACACCCTGATGCTGCTGCTGACGCTGGATGGCGTGCTGCTGCTGCTGCTGGGGGCGGTGGTGGCGCGGCGGATTGTGGCGCTGTGGGCGGAGCGGCGGCAGGGGCTGGCGGCGTCACGGCTGCATATGCGTCTGGTGGCCGTGTTCTCCATCCTGGCGGTGGCGCCGGCCATCATCATGGCCATCTTTTCGGCCCTGTTCTTCTATGTCGGCCTGCAAAGCTGGTTTTCCGACCGGGTGCGGCTGGTGGTGGATGAAAGCCTGGCGGTGGCCGAAGGCTATCTGAAGGAACATCAGCAGACGCTGTCGCGTGATGCCGAAGTGATGCGCAACGATCTGGCGCGTCTGCCGCTCAACATCTATTGGGACCCGCCGCGCTTCCGGCAATATTTCCAGTCACAGGCCCTGATGCGCAATGTGACAGAGGCGGTGATCTTCGACGGCACGGGGCAGGTGACGGCCGTGTTCGGCCTGGGCTTTGCCTTTGATTTCACCACGGTCCATGCCGAGGATCTGGAGCGCGCCCGCAAGGGGGAGGTGGTGCTGATCGTCAGTGAGGGTGGCAACCGCGTGAATGCCATCGTCCTGCTGGATCAGGATTTCGACCGCTTCCTGTTCATCGGCCGCCCGGTGGAAAGCCGGGTGCTGGAACATATGGATGTGACACAGAGTGCCGTGCAGGAATATCGCCATATGGAGGAGCAGCGGTTTGCGCTGCAGACCCGCATGGCGGTGATCTTTGTCGGCGTGGCGGTGCTGCTTCTGCTGGCGGCCATCTGGCTGGGCCTGAACTTTGCCACATATCTGGTGGCCCCCATTTCGTCGCTGATCGCGGCGGCGGAGCGCATCCGGGCCGGCGACCTGACGGCCCGCGTGCCCGATAGTGGCCTGGAACCGGAGGATGAACTTGTTACGCTGTCCCGCGCCTTCAACCGCATGACCAGCCAGTTGGAAAGCCAGCGGTCCGAACTGGTAGAGGCGAACCGACAGTTGGACCTGCGCCGCCGGTTTACGGAGGCGGTGCTGGCCGGTGTGTCGGCGGGCGTGCTGGGCCTGGATCAGAATGGCCGCA
The DNA here is from genome assembly GCA_943369495.1 of Rhizobium sp. Q54. GTDB lineage: Bacteria > Pseudomonadota > Alphaproteobacteria > Azospirillales > Azospirillaceae > Niveispirillum. The sequence goes on along the minus strand of CALRNG020000221.1, from coordinate 3,675 downwards.
TCAACCTGCCCAACCTGTCGGCGGCCAATCTTCTGGCCGTGGGGGACCCCTCGTCGCTGATCGGGCGCGACCTGCTGGAGGTGGTGCCGGAGCTGGATGAGCTGATGGGCAATATCCGCCGTCGCGGCGGCAAGCAGGTCGAAGGACAGGTGCAGATCCGCCGCCTGGGCCAGCAGAAAACCCTGCTGGTGCGTGTCGCGGCGGAAGTGGTGGGGGGCGAGGTCAAGGGCTATGTCGTCACTTTCGACGATGTCTCCGAACTGATGTCGGCGCAGCGCAAGGCGGCCTGGGCCGATGTGGCGCGGCGCATCGCACATGAAATCAAGAACCCGCTGACGCCCATTCAACTGTCGGCGGAACGGCTGCGGCGCAAATATCTGAAGGAAATCACCAGTGATCCCGATACGTTCAAGGCCATGACCGACACGATCGTGCGCCATGTCGATGATATCGGGCGCATGGTGGACGAGTTCTCGGCCTTTGCCCGCATGCCGCAACCGGTGATGAAACCGACGGCCATGCAGGATTTGACGCGCCAATCCGTGCTGTTGCAGGCCTCGGCCTATCCGGCCATCAAGTTCACCTGCGATATGCCGGACGCCCCGCTGGTCGTCACCTGTGACAGCCGGCAATTGGGGCAGGCGCTGACCAATCTGTTGAAAAATGCCGGCGAAGCCATCGAAGGCCGGTTGGAGGATACGCCGCCTGATGCCGAGAAGGTACCGGGTGAAATCACGGCCCGCATCCAGGTGGATGATGAACGGGTCCTGCTGGCGGTTGAGGATAATGGCAAGGGGCTGCCGCACACCGAGGAACGGGACCGGTTGACCGAACCGTATGTCACCACGCGGGCCAAGGGCACAGGCCTTGGCCTCGCCATTGTGAAGAAGATCATGGAGGACCATGGCGGTGCGATATTGCTGGAGGATCGGCCGGGCGGTGGCGCCCGTGTCACGCTGGTCCTGCCGCGCAACATCGCAGCCACAGCCACGGTCATGCCGGATATGAACACCGCCGACGCGCGGAGAGGTTGAGAAGACATGGCGCACGATATTCTGATCGTCGATGATGAGGCCGATATCCGCATGCTGATCGCCGGCATCCTGGAGGATGAAGGCATGAAGACGCGGGAGGCGGCGGATAGCGACCAGGCGCTGGCCGCCGTCGCCGCCCGCCGGCCCAGCCTGGTCATCCAGGATATCTGGTTGCAGGGCAGCCGCCTGGACGGGTTGCAGGTTCTGGCCGAACTGAAGCGCGACCACCCGGATGTGCCCGTCGTTATGATCTCCGGCCATGGCAATATCGAAACCGCGGTCGCGGCCATCAAATCCGGCGCCTATGATTTTATCGAAAAGCCGTTCAAGGCTGACCGGCTGCTTCTGCTGGTCGAGCGCGCCATCGAGGCGGCGCGGCTGCGGCGGGAAAACCGCGAGCTGCGGGTGAAGGTGGGGGCCGATTTCGACCTGATCGGCCGGTCGCTGCCCGTGAACCAGTTGCGCCATTCGGTGGACAAGGTGGCGCCCACGGGCAGCCGCGTCCTGATCTCCGGCCCGCCGGGCAGCGGCAAGGAGGTGGTGGCCCGCATGCTGCACGCCAAGTCGCGCCGCAATGACGGACCGTTCGTGGCCCTGAACTGTGCCACCATGCGGCCCGACCGGCTGGAGGTGGAGCTGTTTGGCACCGAACATGGGTTTGAGGGCGGGGGCCGCAAGGTCGGCACCTTTGAACAGGCCCATGGCGGCACCCTGTTCCTGGACGAGGTGGCGGACATGCCGCTGGAAACCCAGGGCAAGATCGTGCGCGTGCTCCAGGAACAGACGTTCGAGCGGGTAGGGGGTACGTCGCGGGTGGAGGTGGATGTCCGCGTCATCGCGTCCACCAACCGCGACCTGACGGCGGAGATTGAGATTGGCCGCTTCCGCCAGGACCTGTTCTATCGTCTGTCCGTCGTGCCCCTGAAAATGCCGCCCCTGCGCGAACGGCGGGAGGATATCCCGCTGCTGGCCCGCCATTTCATGCAGCGCACGGCTGAGACGGCGGGCCTGCCGCTGCGCGTGTTCGGTGAGGATGCGATGGCGGCGTTGCAGGCCTATGACTGGCCCGGCAATGTCCGCCAGCTGCGCAATACGGTGGAATGGCTGCTGATCATGGTGGCTGGCGACCCGTCAGAGGCGATCCGCGCCGACATGCTGCCGCCCGAGATTGGCGCCATTACACCGACCGTCCTGAAATGGGACAAGGGCGGGGAGATCATGGGCCTGCCGCTGCGCGAGGCGCGCGAAGTGTTCGAGCGCGAGTACCTGCTGGCCCAGGTCACCCGCTTCGGCGGCAACATCTCCCGCACCGCCAGCTTTGTCGGCATGGAACGCTCGGCCCTGCACCGCAAGCTGAAATCGCTGGGCGTGCATGGCTCGGACAAGAATGGGTTGAAGCTGGTGGAGTGAGGGTGAATGGTCAGGCCGGAAAAGCTGCTAAGCCGAATCTTGAATGGCGAGACAGCGAATATTTCGTTCCGTGACCTGATCCATATGCTCGAATGCATGGGATTTGAACTGGTGCGTATTCGTGGTTCTCATCATATGCTGGACCATCCCGGCATTGGTCAGGAGCTAAACCTGCAGCCGGACCGTAATGGGCAAGCCAAGGCCTATCAGGTCAGGCAAGTTGCCCAGGTTGTGCGTGAGTATGATCTGGGAAAGGAAATTCGGCGATGAACCACTATCACATCAATGTGTTCTGGTCTGACGAAGACGCCTGTTGGATCGCCGATGTTCCTGACCTGCGCTTTTGCTCCGCCCACGGTGAAACGCCGGAGGAGGCGGTAAGGGAAATTCAGATCGCCATGGATCTCTGGTTGGAGGTTGCGAAGGAACGTAACCGCCCCATCCCCACCCCCACCTATCGCCCGCAATCGGCCGCCTGACAGGGTACCCTTCATGAAAGTCATCGTCTGTGGCGCGGGCCAGGTTGGGTCCAACATTGCGCGTTACCTGGCGTCGGAGGGCAACCATGTCACCGTCATCGACCAGTCGCCCGAACTGATCCAGAAGATCAGCGACACGCTGGACGTCCAGGCCATGGTGGGCTTTGCCTCCCACCCCAATGTGCTGGAGGCGGCGGGGGCGGCGGATGCCGACATGCTGATCGCCGTGACCCTGGCGGATGAGGTGAACATGGTGGCCTGTCAGGTGGCGGCCAGCCTGTTCAACGTGCCGACCAAGATCGCGCGCGTGCGCCACCAATCCTATTTGCAGCCGATCTGGGCCGACCTGTTCTCCCGCGAGCATTTGCCCATCGACGTCATCATCTCACCGGAGATCGAGGTGGCCCGCGCCGTGTCGCGACGGCTGCAGGTGCCCGGCGCGTTCGACATGATCCCGCTGGCCGATGGGCTGGTGAAGGTGATCGGCGTTGTCTGCACGGATAACTGCCCCATCATCAACACGCCGCTGCGGCAGTTGACGGGCCTGTTCCCCGATCTGGCCATCGAGGTGGTGGCCATCATCCGGGGCGACCGGCAGTTCATTCCCGGCGGCAATGACCAGATGCTGCCCGGTGACGAGGTTTATTTCGTTGCCGATACGAACCATGTTGCCCGTGCCATGGCCGCCTTCGGGCATGAGGAGCGGCAGGCGCGCCGGGTCATCATCGTCGGCGGCGGCAATATCGGCCTGT
>CALRNG020000220.1:0-6363 GCA_943369495.1 Rhizobium sp. Q54 | reverse complement strand
CGGCTGGAGGGCATCCTCGCCGGATCGTCATCGGGCACGCTGTTCGCGGCGGCGCTGAAATATTGCCGGGCGCAGACCACCCCGAAACGGGTCATCACCTTCGTCTGCGACACGGGCAACAAGTACCTGTCGAAGATGTACAACGATGCCTGGATGGAAGATCACGGCTTCACCCCGCGCGAACGCCACAATGACCTGCGCGACCTGATGACCCGCCGTTTCGATAAGGGGCAGGTAGTGACCGTGGGGCCGGAGGATACGCTGCTGACCGCGTATAAGCGGATGCGGATTTCCGACGTGTCACAGCTGCCCGTGATGGAAGGCGAGCGGGTGATCGGCATCCTGGATGAAAGCGACCTGCTGCTGCATGTCGAAAAGGACCCGGCCCGGTTCCGCGACAAGGTCTATACGGCCATGGTCAACCGACTGGAAACCCTGCCCGTGACCGCGACCATGGCCGACCTGCGCGCCCTGTTCAACCGCAACATGGTGGCCATCATCATGGACGGCCCGGTGTTCCTGGGCCTGCTGACCCGTACCGACGTCTTGAACCATCTGCGCCGGCAGTTGGGGTAAGCGTCCACGGCCTGTACGCGGCTGGTGTCAGTTGGTCATATTACTGCTAACATGACGCCTGGGCAGATGGGGTGGCAGGCGCCCCGTTCGCCATCGATCCACGGACAAGGACAGGGCGATCATGGCACCGCGGACGAGGCAGGCAATTGGCACCGACGGGTCCGCAGGCAATCGCGCGCTGGAGATCGCCGTCGCGACCGCCCTGCCCGTCTTCTTTGGCTATACGCCGCGCGCGGACAATAACGGCACGTCGCTCTATAACCAGCCGGTCCATATCAGGTCCTTGGCCGACTATCTGGCCTTTTTCGCGCTGCCCAACCCGCCGGCGCCCGCCGACACGGTCCAGCAATATTCACCGCAATATTATCTGGTGGCGCAGGGGACGGCGCCCGGCGTCGGGCCCAACCTGCTGATCAACGGCACCGATTACGCGGTGCTGCCGGATCCGGGCACCATCTATTACCTCTATAACAGTATCCGCCTATTCTACGAGAATGGCGGCGGCGACGCCTGGGTCGTCGCGGTCGGTCCCTATGGCACGCCCAGTGGCAGTCCCCTGGCCGATGCCGGCGCGCCGCTGTTCAATCCCAATGTGAAACTGGCCGATCTTCTGAATGCCCTGGCCCTTCTGAAGACCTTGCCCGAACCCACGATCTATGTCTGTCCGGATGCCACCCTGCTGTCGGCGGCGGACAATGCCACCCTGACCCAGGCCATGCTGCTACAGCTGGATCTGCAGCAGAGCGCGATCTGCCTGTTGGACGTGATCAATGGCAACCAGCCCGACCCCCGCCAGTTCATGCAGGATATAGAGGCGTTCCGCAGCGGTGCCGGGACGATGGGTCTGAAAAACGGGGTCTGCTATTACCCGTTCCTGGGCACAACGATCATGCAGGCCGGCGAGATCGATTTCACCAACCTGTTCGGGGGGGACATCACGCAGCTGGGGCCACTGCTCAATCCATCCAACGCCCCCAATCCGGCGGCAGAAGCCATCATTGCCGAAATCGAAAATCCACCGGCCACGCCCCTGCCCGACAGCCAGTTGCACAGCGCCCTGCTGGCCGCCAGCGGCACCTATGCCCAGATCATCGGGCAGGTCATGACCATCGCCAACACCCTGCCGGCCAGCAGCGCCATAGCCGGCCTCTATGCCGCCAACGACCGCAGCGGCGGCGTCTGGAGCAGCCCGGTCAACAACAGCATCGCCGGTTGCGCCACCCTGCCGCTCACCCTATCCATCGCCCAGCGGGACAGCCTGATTACCGACGAAGCGACAGGCAAGTTGATCAACCCCTTCCTCGCCGCGACCGGTCAGGGCATCCTGGTGACCACCGCTTTCACATTGGATAGTAACAGCCCGGTTTGGCGTGACGTTTCCGTGCGCCGCACCATGATCTTCCTGGAACAATCGGTGAAGCTGGCAGCCCGCGCCTATGTCAACGCCCCCAATGATGCCAATACCTGGGCGGCGGTTAAAAGCATGATCTCCAGCCTCCTGACCGATGTCTGGAGGCAAGGGGGACTGCAGGGGGCCAGGCCCGAGGATGCCTTTTCCGTCGTCGTAGGCCCCGGTGTCGGCACCGCCACTGGGGACGTGCCATCCGGCTATATGCAAGTCTTGGTGAGGGTCGCCGTCGTTCGCCCGGCTGAATTCTTCGAGATCATTTTTCAGGAGCAGATGGCCAAGTCCGGCTGATGGATCGACACCAACCCACGGTCAGAAGGAAAGGGTCGCTCCATCGGGCGACCCTTTGCATGTCACATCGTCGTCTTGTTATCCAGCGCGTAGCCCGCTGAGCGGACGGTGCGGATCACATCCTGCTCTTCCGTTTCGTTCAGCGCCTTGCGCAGGCGCCGGATATGCACATCGACGGTCCGCAGCTCGACATAGACGTCGTGGCCCCAGACGATGTCCAGCAGCTGTTCACGCGAAAAGACGCGCCCCGGATGCTGCATGAAATGGCGCAGCAGGGCGAATTCCTTCGGGCCCAGATGGATGTCGCGACCGCCGCGCCGCACGCGATGCGCCGCCAGATCCATGGAGATGTCGGAGAAGCGCAGCAGTTCTTCCGCCAGACCCGGCGAGGCACGGCGCAGCACGGCGCGGATGCGGGCCACCAGTTCGGTAGGGCTGAACGGCTTGGACAAGTAATCATCCGCCCCACTGTTCAGGCCGCGAACCTTGTCCGCCTCTTCGCCGCGCGCCGTCAGCATGATGACGGGGGTCTCGCGGGTCTTGGGGTTGCGGCGCAGCTGGCGACAGACCTCCAGCCCGCTCATCAGCGGCAGCATCCAGTCCAGCAGGATCAGATGCGGGCTGCGTTCATCGGCCAGCAGCAGGGCTTCTTCCCCGTCCCCGGCGGTGATGACCCGGAACCCTTCGCGTTCCAGGTTATAGGATAGCAGCGTGACGAGATCGGCCTCGTCTTCAACAACCAGGATCAGCGGCTTCAAGGCGGCGTTCATCGGGGTTCCTTGGCGCTAGATTGTGGCGGGGCTGATTCAGCCCTCGCTCTCGACCGGCTCGATGATGGTGAAGCTGGACTTGTCGCCCTTCGGCCGTTCCGCTGTCAGCGGCTGGCCCCGGACCAGGAAATGCACCGTTTCAGCGATGTTGGTGGCATGGTCGCCGGCGCGTTCCAGGTTCTTGGCGATGAACAGCAGGTGCGTGCAAGGCGTGATATTGCGCGGGTCTTCCATCATGTAGGTCAGGACTTCGCGGAACAGGCTGGTATAGAGATCGTCCAGCTCTTCATCCCGATGCCAGGCGGCCACGGCCTTGTCGACGTCGCGGTCGATATAGGCGTCCAGCACGTCCTTCAGCATTTCCTGCACCAGACGGCCCATGCGCGGGATGGTCCCGGCAGGGCGCATGACCGGCAGCTGCGCCAGCGCGATGGAGCGCTTGGCGATATTGGCGGCATAATCGCCCGTGCGTTCCAGATCGGCAGAGATTTTCAGCGCCGCCAGTACCTCACGCAAATCCACGCCCACCGGCGCGCGCAGCGCCAGCATGCGGATGGCGTCATGCTCAATCTGGCGCTCAAACTCGTCCAGGCGAGCATCGCCCTGCATGACCTTGGTGGCGCCTTCAACGTCGCGGCGGCCCACGGCCTGCACGGCCGCCTCCACCTGTGCCTCCACCACACCACCCATCTGGGCGATCAGGTTGGAGAGGCGCTGCAATTCCGCCTCGAAGGACTTGACGGTATGTTCGGTCGGCGACATGGACGTGGGTCCCTGAATGGAGGGGCGGGGCGGCAATCACCCGTAGGTCAGGTCGAGGCGTGAGCCGAGCCCTGGCAGGAGAAGCTTGAAGCCTTCGCTGTCAGGGCTCGCCTGCGGCTCGACCTGACCTGCAGCATGACGCATCAACCGTAACGGCCGGTGATGTACCCCTGGGTGCGCTCGTCGCGCGGATTGGTGAAAATCTCTTCGGTGTCACCCACTTCCACCAGATCACCCAGATGGAAGAAGGCCGTACGCTGCGAAACGCGGGCGGCCTGCTGCATGTTGTGGGTGACGATGGCGATGGTGAAGCTCTCACGCAACTCGTCGATCAGCTCTTCGATATGCGCGGTGGCGATGGGGTCGAGGGCCGAGCACGGCTCATCCATCAGGATCACTTCCGGGCTGACGGCCACGGCGCGGGCGATGCACAGGCGCTGCTGCTGGCCACCGGACAGACCGGTGCCCGGCTCATGCAGGCGGTCCTTGACCTCGTTCCACAGGCCGGCGCGCTTCAGCGAGGTTTCGACGATGGCGTCGAACTCGTCCTTGCGGGTGGCCAGGCCATGCAGCTTGGGACCGTAGGTCACATTCTCATAGATGGATTTCGGAAACGGGTTGGGCTTCTGAAACACCATGCCGACCCGGGCACGCAGTTGCACCACGTCCAGCTTCGGATCATAGATATCCTGGGTATCCAGCAGGATCTTGCCTTCGACGCGGCAGATATCGATCGTGTCGTTCATGCGGTTCAAGGTCCGCAGGAACGTGGACTTGCCACAGCCCGAGGGGCCGATCATGGCCAGAACCTCGTTCTGGTACAGATCGACATTGACGCCGTGCAACGCACGCTTGGCGCCGTAATAGACCTTCACGTCGCGGGCCGACATCTTCACCGTCTGGGTGACGGCGGCCTGCACGGGCTTGTTCAGGGTCATGCTGTCCATTCTTACCACCGACGTTCGAATTTCTTGCGCAGCCAGATGGCGGCACCGTTCATCATGACCAGGAAGGCCAGCAGCACGAGGATGGCGGCCGAGGTCAGTTCGACAAAGCCGCGTTCCGGCTTGTCCGCCCAGATGAAGATCTGGACCGGCAGGACGGAAGAGCTGGCCAGCAGGCTATCGGGTGCCGAGGTGACGAAGGCGTTCATGCCGATCATCAGCAAGGGCGCGGTCTCACCCACGGCATGGGCCATGCCGATGATGGTGCCCGTCATGATGCCGGGCATGGCCAGCGGCAGGACGTGATGCATCACCGCCTGAAGCTTCGAGGCACCCATGCCCAGCGCCGCCTCGCGGATTGAGGGCGGAACCGCCTTCAATGCCGCCCGGCTGGCGATGATGATGGTGGGCAGCACCAGCAGGCCTAGCACCAGACCACCGACCAGCGGGGCCGAGCGCGGCATGCCGAAGAAGTTGAGGAACACCGCCAGACCCAGCAGACCGAACACAATGGAGGGCACGGCTGCCAGATTGTTGATATTCACCTCGATGATCTCGGTGAAGCGGTTCTTGGGCGCAAACTCTTCCAGATAGACAGCCGCCGCGACACCTATGGGGAGCGAGATGGCCAGCGTGACCAGCATGGTCAGCAGGGTACCGACCGCAGCGCCCAGCAGACCCGCCAGTTCGGGATAGTTACTGTCGCTGGCCGTGAAGAAGGTGGTGTTAAAGGCGGACCGCACATCACCGCGCTGCTCCAGAGTATCGAACCAGGCCAGCTGCTGATCATTGACCTGACGCTCGATCTCCGGCAGGTCGCGGTCGATCCCACCCTTGACGATCTGGTTGATGCCGTCGGATGCGGGCAGCCAGACCTCAATCGTCTGTCCGACCAGGGACGGGTCCTTGTCCAGCATCTGACCCAGTCGTACACCGGCAACCGGGCTGACCAGCCCGCGCAGGTCCCGCTTGTCGGTACGACCCGTGACATCCGGGAACGCCTTGTACACGGCGTCGGTCACCAGTGTCTGGAACGCGCCCCGGTCCCATTCGGCCGGGTTGGCGGTACCGCGCGGATCGATGGTGCCGGCATCGATGGTCACGGCCAGCTTGACCTCCGTCTGGAAGAAGGCGGAGGTGCCTTCCTTCAGCAGGGTCGACAGCAGGATGACCAGCATCGAGCAGGCGAAGAGGATGGCCAGGATGCCATAGAGGCGGAAGCGGCGTTCGGCGGCATAGCGCGCCTTCAGTCGCTTGGTGGCGGCGTCGCCGGTGTGGAGGGACACGGGCATGGCTGTGTGCATCGGCTCTGCGATCTCAGTCATATTTTTCCCGATATTTCTGGACGATGCGGAGGGCGATGACATTCAGCGCCAGGGTGACCAGGAACAGCACTAGACCCAGAGCAAAGACCGACAAGGTCTTCGCGCTATCAAACTCCTGATCGCCGACCAGGATCGACTTGATCTGCACCGTCACCGTCGTGACGCTTTCCAGCGGGTTCAGCGTCAGGCTGGCCTGCAGGCCGGCGGCCATCACCACAATCATCGTCTCACCGATGGCGCGGCTGACAGCCAGCAGCAAGGCGCCGACAATACCGGGCAATGCCGCG
>CALRNG020000219.1:0-6374 GCA_943369495.1 Rhizobium sp. Q54 | reverse complement strand
CCCACCGATGGTGACTATGCCCCGACCTGGGGCCAGATCCTGCGCCACCGCGAAAGTTGGGCCGTCATCCTCTGCCGTTTCTTCATCGATCCGGTCTGGTGGCTGTTCGTGTCCTGGCTGCCCATCTATCTGGCGGAGACCTTTGGCTTTGATATCAAGCAGATCGGCCTGTTCGCCTGGGTTCCCTATGTCGGCGCCATGCTGGGCAGCCTGTTCGGTGGCTGGCTGGCCGGGCGTCTGCTGCACAGGGGCTGGCAGGTCGGGCGGGTGCGCCGGACCGTCATCACGCTGGGCGGGGTGATCATGCTGCCATCGCTGCTACTGACGGCCAGTGCCGCCACACCGCTGGCCGCCGTGCTGCTGATTGCCGTCATCCTGTTCGGGTTCCAGACGGCGATCGGTAATATCCAGACCCTGCCCAGCGACCTGTTCTCCGGCCGGTCGGTCGGCACGCTGGCCGGCATTTCCGGGACGGCGGCGGTGGCCGGCGTCCTGATCACCACCTGGCTGGTGCCCGTGATGACCGCCCAATCCTATGCGCCGATCTTCGCGCTGGGTGCTGCGCTGGTACCGCTTTCCATCCTTGCCGTCTGGCTGCTGGGCGGGCGTTTGACGCCCTTGCGCCCCGACGGTTCCCCCACGCAGAATTAACGCACAAGGAGCAGGAGCATGAAGCTCAAAGACAAGGTTGCCATCGTCACCGGTGGCGGTCGCGATATCGGTCGTGCTGTGTCACTGCGTCTGGCCGCTGAAGGGGCTGCTGTCGTGGTGAACTACTGCAACGGCGCCGACGCCGCGCTGCAGACGCTGGCCGAGATCCAAGCCGCTGGCGGCCGCGCCATCGCGCAGCATGCTGACATGACCAATCCCGTGGAGGTGGAGGCGCTGGTTAAGGCCGCGACCACCGCGTTCGGTGACCGGATCGACCTGCTGGTCAATGTCACGGGTGGGCTGGTGGCGCGCAAGCTTCTGGCCGATATGGATGCCGATTTTTTCAGCCATGTCATGGATCTGAACGTCAAATCCGCGTTCCTGGCTACGAAGGCCGTGGTGCCCCTGATGACGCAGGGCGGTGCGATCGTGAATTTCTCATCGCAGGCGGGCCGTGATGGCGGCGGCTTCGGCGCGGCGGCCTATGCCACGGCTAAGGGCGCGGTGATGACCTTCACCCGCGCCATGGCCAAGGAACTGGGCCCGTCGGGTATCCGCGTCAACGCCGTCTGTCCTGGCATGATCAGCACCAGCTTCCACGACACCTTTACCAAGCCGGAAGCGCGCAAGAACGTGGCCAGCGCCACGCCCCTGCGCCGGGAGGGGGCCGCGCAGGAGGTGGCCGGTCTGGTCGCCTATCTGCTGTCTGAAGAAGCGGGTTTCGTAAACGGTGCCTGTGTTGACATCAACGGCGGTACATTCTTCTCGTAGGCGATGGACGGCGCAACACCGGTCAGCCTTCTGTTCCGCAGGGACTGACGGCGGACACGCATGAGCGCAACGCAACCGGTCAAATTCTTGACCGGTTGTATCCGCGCCGGCTCAGCGTCGATCGCCGGGCAGGTCGCCGATTGCACCGAGGCCGACGCCCTGACGGAGGACCTTGGCGAGAGAGCCATTCTGCTGCCTGACAAAGGCCAAGTGCCGGGATCGTCCGACAGCGCATCAAAAATCCGCTTGAAAACATCTGGCGCAATAGCTTAGGCATCCGTCGCGATGACCTCCAGTGTGGCCCTCTGTTGGAAACCGTAAACTGGAAGCCAACTGAGCCTCCCCGGCTATTCCCGCGCCACATAGGTGTAGAAGCGGGTACGGCCATCGGCATCCTGCTTGCGATAGACGCCCTGGATTTCATTGTCGAAGCCGGGGAACAGGTTGGCCCCCTTTTCGAACACTTTCAGGTAGTCGATCATGGGCTTGGCCCGCTCTGTCAGCCGCTCGCCCGGCAGGATGGTGGCGATGCCGGGCGGATAGACCAGCATCAGGGTCGTGGCGATGCGGCCCTCCAACTGGTCCAGGGTAACGAAATCCACCTTGTTGCGCACCAGCTGTTTGGCCGCCTTGTGCGGCAGCATGGCCATTTCCGGCAGATGTTCGGGCCGGAACTGGGCGCGCTGCAGGGCGCTGATATTGTGGTCGCGATAGAAGGCATGGATGTCGCGGCACAGGTCGCCCAGCCGCACACCATTATAGCGCGGTGCGCGGCGGCGCACGAAATCGGGCATGATCTCGTCCAGCAGGGCATTGTCATCATGTAGCCGCTTGAAGAAGATCAGGGCGCTCATCAAGCCGCCGGCCTTGCTGCTTTCCACGCCAGGCGTCAGCAGGAACAGCAGGGAATTCAGATCGTTCTTCTCCGGCACGACCTGGTTTTCGCGCAAGTACTCCGCCACCACCGGGGCCGGGATGCCCTGATCCTGATAGGCGCCCGTGCGACGGTCGAAGCCAGGCGTCAGGATGGTCAGCTTGTTGGGGTCGGTCATGGCATAGTTGGGGCCCAGATGGCTGAACCCATGCCAGCCGCGCCCCGGCTCCAGCATCCAGTGGGTTGGATCGCGGGCCAATTCATCCGTCGGTACATCTTCCCAGCGCACATCGCGCCCTTCGAACCGGGTCACATCCGGCACGAACGGGTCGAAGAACCATTGCCGCGCGGGATCGCTTTCCTTGTCGATGAATTCCCGCGCGATGGCGCGCAGCTTCTTGCGAGTCTCAATGCCCAGGCGGATCGTGTCGTCCCACAGGACCTCGCCTGACTTGCCCTTCATCATCTGCGCGCCAACATCCAGCGAGGCGAAGATGGGATAGAACGGGCTGGTGGAGGCGTGCTGAAGAAAACTCTCATTGAAGCGGCGATGTTCGACGCGGCGTTCGATATCGCCGATATGCTTGTCCTTCACATGGATCTGGGAGGCCTGGCTGAAGCTGGCAAGCTGCTTATGTGTTGACTGGGTGGTGATGATGCCGGGGCTGTCGGGCCCCAGGTTTTTCACGCCCATTCCATAGCGGCCTTGGAACAGCGGGTGGAACTTCATGAAGCCGGCCCAGGCCTCGTCAAACAGGATGTAATCGCAGAGCGGACCCAGCTTTTCGACCAGCAGGTCGGCATTGTTGATGGTGCCGTCATAGGAACATTGCTGGATCACCGCCACGCGGAAGGGCCGTGGCTTCTTCCAGGCGTCGGGGTCTTTCACCCAGGGGCTGGTGCGGATCTTCTCCCGGATCGCCGCCTCGTCCAGCGCTTCGTAATCGATGGGGCCGATCAGGCCATGGGCATTACGGTCGGTTTCCAGGAAGATCGGCGTGCCCTGGCCCAGCAGCAGGGCGCCGTGATGGGCGGCCTTATGGTTGTTGCGGTCGAACAGCACAAGATCGTCTTCCGCCACCAGGGCGCCCAGCACCACCTTGTTCGACGCCGACGTGCCGTTCAGCACGAAATAGGTGCGCTCCGCCCCGAAAATCTTGGCGGCTTCCTTCTGTGCGCGCAGCGCCGGCCCCTCATGCACCAGCAGGTCGCCCAGATCGACGACGGAATTGTCCAGATCGTCGCGGAAAATTGCCTCGCCCAGATGTTCCACAAAGATGCGACCGATGGGGCTGCGGCTGTAGAAGATGCCGCCATTATGGCCCGGGCAGGTCCACATCTGGTTGCCTTCTTCGGCATAATCGACCAGGGCACCGAAGAACGGCGTCTTCAGGCTTTCGGCATATTGGCGCAGGCGGCTGATCAGGTTCTTGGCGATGAATTGCGGCGTCTCCTCCGCCAGGAAGACATAGCCGTCGATCTCGCGCATCACCTCGACCGGGATATCCTCCAGCCGCTTGCGCCGGACCAGCAGCACGATGGGCATTTCCAACCCGCGCGCGCGAACCAGGGAAATCAGGGCGGCGGCCTTACCCTCCGACCAGCGCTTGCCCCAGTCCAGCACCATGCAGCCGATCGCGGCATCGGTGCGGATGGCCAGTTCCGCATCCTCAATGCGCCGCGCCCTGGTAACCTCGAACCCCAGCCGCTGCACCTCGCTCATGATGTCCTGAAGACGCGACCCTTCCAGTTCATCCGCCTCGAAGGCCGGAGCGCAGACCAAGAAATTGAAGCGGCGGAAGAAATCCATGGGTGAGCCTCCAGAAGCCAGTCACATAACAATGCACGAAAGTCCGCGCCGGCAGAATGCCGCGTTCATCGTCGCAAAAGAAGTTACAAAGAAATGTCATATGGCGGTTGGGTTCGCGCCATCGGGTGTCCTGAAAATCAAACCAGGGTGCCCAGTATTGGCCGGTGACAGGTGAAGGACTATCACGGTCCGTCCACAGCAGTTTTGCGCGAAGAAACGCTGTACAGTGGCAAGATGACCTTGTTAGCACCGAAACAGCAGTCAAATGTGACGTGCGTTTTGGCAAAGCTGCCCAGCAAAAAGGCCCTCCACAATCGTGGAGGGCCTGGGCTTGATGTGTACAAGCAGTCAGTTGGTCAAGAACCGATACGACCACCATCGGTGCGGCGGATGGTGACGACCGAAGGACGCGGATAGTCGCCGTCCGGCCATTTGGACTGGGTGTTGGTGAACAGGCCAGACACATCTTCGCCGGGGTGCTGGACCGCGATGAAGAAGGTCGTGTTGTCCGGCGACAGCAGCGGGCCACAGCATTCGGCGCCGGCCGGAACCGACAGGAAGCGCTTCACCGGCACAGGCTGGCCAGGCGTGCCGGAGAGCGGCATGGCATAGATGCCGTCATTAAACGGATAGTTCGACGGGGTGCCGTCCGTGGCAATCCACATATTGCCGCTGTTATCGAAGGCGACATTGTCCGGTGAGCCGAAACGGTCGCCGGTAAAGGTCGAGGCACCGTTCAGCGACACGTTGTCAACGGCCGTCGCGACCGCCGCCGGATCGCCCGCCAGCAGGAAGATACGCCAGGAGAAGGTCTTGGCCGTGTGGTCATTGCCGGTTTCGGTCACTTCGATAATGTGTCCGGTACGGTTGGGACCGCGCGGGTTGGCGGCGTCTGCCTTGGCCGGTACGGCGCGACCGGCCCCGGCCCGCGCACCGCTGGTCATATTGGCCGTGCTGGTGGCCGCTTGACGGGAACTGTTATTGGTCAGGATGATGTACATCTTGCCATTGCCGTAGAAGTCGGCATCGACGGTGGCTTCCAGGTCTTCCGGACGGTCCATCGGCGTGGCGCCCACCGCGTCACCGGCGCGGCGGCTGTTGATCAGCACATCGGCCTGGGTCTGGAAGCGGCGGGTGCCGTCCGGATAGGTGGACGCCGCCAGCATCGGGCCGGTGACCGGATCGGCGAGGTCCAGCGGCAGCCAGACGCCACTGCCGTCGGCATTGAAGCGGGCGGCATAGAGCGTGCCGGCATCCAGCAGGTCCATGTTGGCCGCGCGGCTGGCCGGGTTATAGGTGCCCGAGGACACGAACTTGTAGACATATTCGAACACGGTATCGCAGCCGGAATAGGCCGTAACCTTGTTGCTGCCGCGCGTCAGGGCGATGGTGGCGCCTTCATGCTTGAAGCGGCCGAGCGCGGTGCGCTTCTTGGGCATGGAGGTCGGGTCATAGGGATCGATCTCAACCATCCAGCCGAAGCGATACGGCTCGTTCACGCCTTCCGGCTTGCCGCAATCGAAGCGGGGGACGTAATTCTCCCACTTGCGGGCCGAGGCGCCGGAGGTGACGGTGTAATCGGTATGGTCCAGCGCCACCTTGGCGTCGGTGATCTTGGAACGGTTGGCGAAATACTGGTCGAAATTCTCTTCTGCGGCCAGATAGGTGCCCCAGGGCGTGAAGCCGCCAGCGCAATTGTTGAGGGTGCCCAGCACCAGCGTGCCCGTCGGGTCGGCGGGGGTCTTCAGCTTGGCATGACCGGCGACCGGGCCGGTGACGCGCATCGGCGTGGTGCCGGTGATGCGGCGGTTGTATGGCGACGTGACGTCGTAGCTCCAGCGACCATTCAGGATGCGGGCATTGACGACAGAGACGCCATGCGCCTCGATCTCGGTCAGGGCCTCGTTCTGGCTGCCGGTATAGCCCTCGAACATGTTCGGACCCGCGGTGTACTCGTGGTTCACGCACATGATGTAGGACGGGTAGGGCAGGCGACCGATTTTGGCGGGTGCACCGAAACGTTCCGGGAAGACCGCGACCATGTCGCAGTTGAAGCCGAAGCGCTTGGCCTGGTCGGCCGGGCTCTGCTTGGTCGGGTCGAACGGCGCCATGCCGGGGAACAGCGGGTCGCCCCAACGAATGAGGGTGTGGGCTTCATAGCCAGTCGGCACAACCACCATGTCGGCCTTGGTCTCGGCGACGGAGGTGAAGCTCAGCGGCAGGGTCGCGGCCTGGGCCTCCTTGCCGGTCAGGAAGATGCCGGGGGCC
>CALRNG020000218.1:0-6377 GCA_943369495.1 Rhizobium sp. Q54 | reverse complement strand
CTGCAGGGCGCTCATCTGGTCGAACTCTTCCTCGGTCGTGTCCAGGAAGGGTTTCAACAGGCCCCAGCCGGTGGCGTTCAGGGCGATATCGACATGGCCCAGCTTTTCCTTGGCGAAATCGGCCAGCGCAAAGACCTGCGCCCGGTCGGTGATGTCACAATTGGTGGCATGGCCCCCGATCTCATCGGCCAGCCGTTGCAGCTCATCCAGCTTTCGCCCCGCCACCACAACTGTTGCCCCCTCGGCGGCAAAGCGGCGGGCGATGATCTGGCCCATATTGTCACGATTGGCAGCGCCAATGACGATGGCGCCCTTACCGGCAAGACGTCCCATCACACACCCCCCTCAGACCCAATAGCGGACGGAGAAGGTGCGGGATTTGAAGGCCCAGCGCCCGTCGATCTTCACCAGGATATCGTCATACTGGCCATGGGTGCGACGGGCCACACCGTCGGCATCGGTATAGGATTCGGCCGTGTACATGCGTGCCGTCGCCTGATCGCCCTCCACCTTGATGAAGCCGGGCAGGACCAGGAACACGATATCGGGATAATGCTTCATCGCGGCGACCCAGGCATCGACGATGGTCTGTTTGCCCGAGAGTTTTTCCATGCCCGGCACATGCGGCAGGCACCAGAAACTATCCTCCGCCCAGGTCGATGCCCAATCCTCGGCACAATGCTGGTTGACCGCGTCCGCATAGGTTTCATTCAACTCGCGGATGGCCAGACGGTCCTCCACCGGTCCCGTGAACGGCATCTTATCCTCCCGATGTATGGTGGTTTGCGGGGCCGGTTGGTCCGGCAACCAGGGCGTCATTACTGATTAATGATCCGGTAGTCACAATGTGTGATGTGTCGGACCTTGTCAAGCACCGCAGCCTATGAAATCCGGGCGTCTTTTCGCCAGGAAGGCGCGCAGGCCCTCTGCGAACTCCGCGCTGTCGGCGCGGGCGGCGAACTGCTCCTTCTCCGCCAGCAGCTGGGCCGTGAAGGCGGCGGTCAGCGGCCCGCGCAGCAGCGCCTTGGCGGCGGCATGCGCACCAGCAGGGCCGTTGGCCAGACGCTGTGCCAGATCCTCCACAATGGTGGGCAGGGCGTCGGCGGTCACCACCTGGTTGACGATGCCCAGCTCCCGCGCCTGTGCGGCATTGATCCGGTCGCCCAGCATCACCAGCTCGCTGGCCCGCTTCAGGCCGCACAGATGCGGCAGGATCATGGTGGCCCCGCCGTCGGGTGTGGCGCCCAGATGGCAGTAGGCCAGCGACAAGGCCGCCCCCTCCGCTGCGATGGAAACATCACACGCAGCCGCCAGCCCGATGCCAAAGCCGGCGACGGGCCCATTGATGGCGGCGATCACCGGCTTGGGCATCCGCCAGATGCGCTGTACCGCGCCATGGGCATGGTCAATCAAGCGGTTGAAATAATGGCGGCGGTCCGCGGGCGTGCCGTCCAGGGTCTGTGCGAATTCCCGCACATCGCCGCCGGCCATGAAGGCGCGGCCGGCACCGGTCAGGATGACGGCCCGCACGGTTCCATCCGCTTCCAGCACCGCCAGCGCCTGATCCAGCGCACGGGCCAGGCCCATATTCAGGGCGTTCAGCGCGTCCGGGCGGTTGACGGTCACCTGTGCCACAGCGCCGCGCCGTTCAATCCCGATCAAATCCGTCTGCGTCATCGGCCTTCCCCCTGTCGTTCTGATCAAACGGCGGTAACCGGCGCTTGACCAGGCCATGACAGCTATGATTATGATCAATGAATCATAAGTCAATAAAGGAAGCGACATGACCCTGATACTGGTAACCAACCGCGACGGAACGTCCCACAATCTTGATGCCGGCGATGGCGACAGCCTGATGGTCGCGCTCCGCGACGCCGGCCTGTCGGTGGAGGGTATCTGTGGTGGCAACCTGTCCTGTGGCACCTGCCATATCCATGTGCAGAACGCCACGCCCGGGCAATTGCCGCCGGTCAGCGCCGATGAGGCGGCGCTGCTGGCCGATCTGCCGGATGTGGTCGCGCATTCGCGCCTGTCCTGTCAGATCCCGGTGACGCCGGCGCTGGCCGGCCTTGCCATTGTGGTTGCCCCGGATTGAACCCTTGCCCCAACCCTTGCTATCATTACCTTGATGATGAGGCAGGCCGATATCCGGCCAGTGATGGGTTCAGGGGCAGGGAGTGTCGACGGTGGGGGCAAGCGCACAGGTCCGCAAACGAAAGCCTTCTGCCGAAAAGGTGGAAAAGAACGAAGCTACGCGCCTGGCCCTGATCGAGGCGGCGGCCAAGATCGTTGGGCGCTATGGCTATTCCGGCTGTTCCATTGCGCGGGTGACGGCCAAGGCCAAGGTGGCGCACGGCACCTTCTACCTGCATTTCAAGTCGCAGCAGGAACTGTTCGACCTGCTGCTGCCCACGCTGGGTGCGCGCATGCTGGACAGGATCAGCGATGCCGTACGCAACGCCACCTCCCTGCTGCAGGTGGAACGGCGGGGGCTGGAGGCGAACTTCGCCTATCTGGTGGCGCACCCCTACATGTACCGGCTGATGATGGAGGCGGAGCTTTTCGCCCCCACGGCTTTCCGTGCCCATATCGACATGCTGGTCGAACGCTATGTCCGCTCGCTCCGGCGCAGCCTGAAGGATCAGGTCCCGCCGCTTTACAGCGATGTCGAACTGGAGCAGGTGGCCAGCATGCTGATGGGCGCACGCTCCTATCTGCTGATGCGGTTCTGTGCGGCGGATGGCAAGATCAAACCCCTGTCGCCCGAGATCCTGGACACCTATCTGCGTTTCGTGGCCAACGGCCTAAAGGCAGGGCCGCTGGCCTCGGTCCTGTCAGCCCAGGAGCCGGCGCCAGTACCGGAACCGACCGCCAAACCCGCCCCCCGCCGCCGGGTCAAGGCGGTGGTGGAGGCATGAGCCTGGGCGTCACCGCCGCCCCTCGATGTAATCATTGATCATTTCATGGAACCGGCGTACCCGGGCCTCCTGCCCGGTCAGATAGGCATCCTTGAACCCGCGGGAGCGCAGGCCCAGTTGCTGTCCCACGGCAATGGACAGGTCCTGATCGGCGACGAAGCCCAGGGTCTGATCGCCATGCTTGAACATCTCATGTTCGGCTTCGGCCAGGGGGCGGGGGCCGACGGGGGTCATCGCCTCCGTCTGGCCTGGCACGACCGGCACCATGAACCAATGGTCGAAGATACACTTCTCCGGGTCCGTCGGGTGCGGCTGTGGCCGCAGCAACTGAAACCCATCCGCACTCATGGTCAAGGAGACGTTGGGAAACAGGGTGTAGTGGTGATAATCCGTCAGTTGGTCATCATCCAGCAGGTCATAATGGGCAAAGCCGCGTTCCTTGCCCAGGCGGCGTTTCTGTTCCTGAAGGGCCTGGCGGGCGTCGCGGGCATGGCCGTGGAAGCTGGCCGGGTCCAGGTCCCAGGCGCGCAGGATATCGTCCAAGGGCTGCGCCACATCGGTCACGCTCTGCGCGCGCAATGACGGCAGTCCCCCCTTCATCCGCATCCGGTTATGGCCCGATGCGTAAAGGTCGAACATCGTGTCCTGATAGGCATCCTCAATGAAGGTTGACAGTTCGGGATGCAGGGTCGGCAGATGGTAACTTTCGTTGAAATTGTCGTGGATGATCTTCCAGTTACAATTCACCTCCGCCGTCAGGTAGAGGACGCGGACCTGGGCATCCATGCAGTATTTCTCAAACTGCGGCGCGACGGGGTCCAGGAATTGGCGCAATGGTGGGGCGTCCGGGTCCATGTTGAACCAGACGAACCCTCCCCAGACCTCGCACCGTATGGCCGACAGCTTCACCTTGCCGCAGGGATTTCCCTGTGGGAAATCATCGGGGTCCTGAACGCGGCAGGTGGTGCCCGCCCGGTCGAACTGCCAGGAATGGTATGAACAGGTGAAAATTTTGGCATGGCCCAGATCGCCATGCACCAGCCGGTTTCCCCGATGTGGACAGACATTGTAGAAGGCAGCGACCGACCCATTCTCCTGCCGGACCATCAGGATGCTTTCGCGTCCGATCGCGTGCGTGATGTAATCACCCGGCTGCGGCAGGTCGGCCGCCCAACCACCGATATGCCAGACGCGTGTCCACATGCGCTCCCACTCCAGCGTCATGAACTCCCGGCTGGTATAGCGGCTGCCCGTAATCGGATCGCCGCGCAGAGTTGGCGGCGGGGGAGACGGCTCTGCGGCAGGGCGGGGCGGCTGGGTATTGATCACGGACATGGGGTGCATCCTCCGCTGTTCAATCGGCGGCCTGTCGCCGCATTATTATGATTGATGAGTCATTGATCATTATATGACCAAGGGCTGTCGCCGTCAACGGGCCTCACGGCTGGGGTCAGCCAAGAGCCTTGGGATTATTGATCGACAGCCTTGCCTTGGTGATGGTCATCAGGGCCTGGCGCAGGCCAATATCCCGATCCGCTGCGTCAAAGCTGCCGGCCTGGATGGCGGTACACAGGGCTGTCGCGTCATCCTGACCAATCAGACCGGTGATGGCTGCCGACATCTCTGCCCTTGCCTGATCGGCCCGCAGGTCGCGCAGCACGATGCTCAAGGCATTGGCGACCATCAGGCCGGTGTAGCGGGCATGGTCGGGCAGATGCGGCAAAAGGTCGGCCCGCAGGCTGTCCAGCGCGGTTCCCAGCAGGTTCCCGGCGTCAGGCATTTCGGGGGTCATGCGCCACCTTCCATCCGGTCGATCTGTTGCAGCATGTCGTAACTGATCTCGGCCACCATCCGCCCGGTGAGGGCCAGTTCCAGCGATGGCTCTGCGCCGGAGACATGGCGCATCGCCTGCTGTACCGCGATGGCGGCCCAGCGGAGATGTGCCATCACCTCCCACCAGCCGACAGCAGCATGGTCAATGGTGCGGCCACACGCCTGTTCATAGCCGGCATAGAAATCGGCCCGATCACCAATGCCGCCGGCCTCCCGTTCGCGCTTACCAAACCGCCAACAGGCAGCGCAGAACCAGCCGATATCTTCCATCGCGTCCGACCAGCCGGCAAATTCCCAATCGATGATGGCCGTCAGGCGCCCGTCATCCACCATGTAGTTGCCGGTGCGATAATCGCGATGGGACAGAACAAGATCGCCCGTCGCCGGCCGCCGTCGGTCCAGCCAGCGCATGGCATAGGCCATGACCGGGTCGTTCCCCGCCACATCACCCAGCCAGTCACGATAGGCGTTCAGGCTGTCATCCACGATGCCGTTCGTGGGCACGGGCAGGAAATGCAGGCCCGGCGCACCGGGGCGGATGGTGTGCAGCCGTCCCAATTGTGTGCCCAGGTCATGGGCCAACGCTGGGGAATAAGAGGCCTTGACCAGCCGAAATCCCGCCGCCACACCTGTGGCCCGGCGCATGATGTAAAAGGGCGTTCCCAGCACGTCGCCCGTGGCTTCCACAAACAATGGTTCCGGGGCTGTCACCCCGGCGTTGAAGGCGGCCTGCAAGACGGCGGCTTCCTGCGCCTTGCTCAGACTGGCGGAAACGCCGCTGGGCGATCCCGATCGCAGAACGACGGCGTGGTCGCCGGCCATCGGCCCGCCCTCGATCACCAGATCGAGAGCCAGATTGACGGAGATGGCGCCCCCCGACAGCCGCTGAACATTCTGCACCAACACCGACCGCGCGCGGGCCTGGCGGGTCAGCCAGTCTGCCAGCTGTGACACTTGTTCCGGCGAAAGGGGTGCGGTCACGACCACCCCCAGAACCCGTCGCCCTCCGCCAGGTAGGACCGGCTCAACACCATCTTGTGTACCTCTGACGCGCCATCGACCAGGCGCGATTGCCGTGCATAACGGTAAATCCATTCCAGGACAGTATCCCGGGAATAGCCGCGTGCCCCGCACAGCTGAATGGCGGTATCTGCGGCGCGTGACAGTGTGTCAGCCACCTGCACCTTGGCCATCGACACTTCCTTGCGGGCGAAATGGCCGCGGTCCAGCGCCGCCGCTGCCCGCATGGTCAGCAGGCGACCGATTTCGATCTGCATGGCCGTCTCGCCCAGCATCCACTGCACCCCCTCATGATCGGCTAGCGGCATGCCGAAACTGTGGCGCTCCTTCACATAGGCGCCGGCGATCTCCAGGCAGCGCTTGGCAAGCCCCGTCCAGCGCATGCAATGCGTCAGGCGGGCAGGACCCAGGCGGATCTGCGTGGCCTTCAGGCCGTCGCCGATATTCATCAGGACATTTTCGTCTGCGACCTCAAGCCCGTCAAAGATCAGCTCACAATGGCCGCCATGTTCCTCCGGCCCCATGATGGGGATGCGCCGTTCGATCCGCCACCCGGGCTGATCCCGATCGAACAGGAAGGCTGTCAGGCCTTTGCGCGGGTCATCA
>CALRNG020000217.1:0-6391 GCA_943369495.1 Rhizobium sp. Q54 | reverse complement strand
TGAGGGTCATGCTTTACCCCAGCGCCTGGGTGACAAGGGAGAATGTCTGGAAATCGGGGTCGTGCGCCGGCGGCGTGCCCCGGATCATGCGGGTGACGCGGCCAACGCATTGCAGGCCCAACTCATCCAGCCAGGGGGACAGGCCGCTGGCCTCCGTCACGTCGACACGACAGAACATGCCGGCATTGGTCCCCAACCAGTGGGAGATCAGGGCCTTGGCGCCCCCAATGTCGGGGGCGACCGTGGGGCCGACGACATAGCCGCGCCCGAATTTACGGAACAGGGCGAAGCCCGCCACCTCATGGTCGCGAGTCAGCATGACGCCCAGGGCATTCTTATCCATGGTGTCGATCAGGCGGCGGCGGTCCATGCCGGTGGCGCGGGCGTCCAGTTCGGGAATGATCTCCATGTCCCGTTGCCCCATCGGGCGCACCCGTTCATTGGGCAGCAGGTCGGACAGGGGGACGGAGAAGGCGGTACCCTGATGCTGCAACACATCGCCCACAGGCTTGAAGCCTAGGCTTTCATAAAGGGGCATCCCCTCCGGCGTGGCGTGCAGCATGATGGTGCGGTCGCCCAGGATATCCATGACGCCGGCCATCAACCGGCGACCGATGCCCAGCCCCTGCGCCGCCGGTGATACGATGACCATGCCCAGCGTGCCCGCCCGTTCGCCGAATAGCCAACACATGGCGGTACCCACCACCGCGCCGTCACGTTCCGCCACCAAACCCTGGCCGAATTCCAGGAAGAATTGCCAATCCTCCATCCGGTGCGGCCAATGCAGTTCGCGCGACAGGGCATGGGCCTGTTCCAGGTCCGCCTCGGTCATCGCCCGCAAGGTTACGGCGGGCCGGGTCGGTTTCTCCATCACATCATCCCCTCAGGTCCCGGTTTGCAGCGGCATGAACTGCCGTGGCCGCAAACCCAGCTGTCATGCGGGCATAGTAAGCATGGGCGCATGGCATTCGCTGCCGGGATGCGGGTGATTTCGGAAGATTGTGGCGCGGCCCTTCCGGGTGATCCCGACCAAATGCCGTGCCATCGGGATTATCCATGGCACATGTGGAATGCCAGCCGGAGTTGCCGTTCGTGAGCGCCTTTGACCCCAACAGCCTGATCCTGCCCGCCGCATCCAACTTCATCAACGGTGTCCGCGTGGCCGGTATCGGGGCGGAAATCCCCGTGCGCCGCCCGTCGGATGGACAGGTTTATGCGCAGCTGGACAGTGCGGGCCGGTCACAGGTGGATGCGGCGGTACAGGGTGCCTATGATGCCTATAGGAACAGCGGCTGGGCCAAGGCCGATCCACGGCAGCGTATGCGGACCTTACGCCGCTGGGCCGACCTTCTGGACGCCCATGTGCCCGAACTGGCGGCGCTGGAAGCCGTTGGTTCCACCCGCACCATTGCCGAGGCGACGGCCTGGGACATCCCCTATTCGGCGGAATGCATCCGGTTCTATGCGGAGTTTGCCGATAAGGTGGGGGGCGAGGTCGCGGCGACCACGCCGGACAAGCTGGGCCTGACCATCACCGAACCCTATGGCGTGGTGGCGGCGGTCGCCCCCTGGAACCTGCCCATCGTCATGGCGATGTGGAAGGTGGCGCCGGCCGTGGCGGCGGGCAATTCGGTGGTGCTGAAACCGTCGGAAATGACGCCATTCTCGATTGTCCGGGTGGCTGAGTTGGGGATTGAGGCGGGCCTGCCGCCTGGTATCTTCAACATTGTGCAGGGCGATGGGCGGTCGGTGGGCGACAGTCTGTGCCGGCATCCACAGGTCGCCAAGGTGACCTTCACCGGCTCCACCCGGACCGGGGCCGCCATCATGACGGCTTGTGCTGAGACCGGGCCGAAGCCGGTCACCCTGGAACTGGGCGGGAAAAGCCCGCAGCTGGTGTTCGCTGATTGCCCGGATATGGAGAAGACAGCCGCCATCGTGGCGCGCGCCATTACGCTGAATGCCGGTCAAGTCTGTGTGGCGGGGTCGCGTCTGATCGTGCAGGAAAGCGTGGCCGAACAGGTGGTGGACCTGATCACCAACCGTTTCCGCGCCCTGAACCCGGCCCCGACCTGGGACCCGGCATGCACCCTATCCCCCATCATCAGCCATCCGCAGCTGGATCGTATCCACGGGATCGTGGCGCGGACGGTGGCGGCGGGGGCGACGCTGGTGACGGGGGGCGGGCGTGCGGCGGGGCCGCAGGACGGTTCCTTCTTCCAGCCCACCATCCTGGCCGGTGTGGACGCGAATGCCGAGGCGGTGAGGGAAGAGATTTTCGGCCCGGTCCTGACGGTCCAGACCTTCCGGCAGGAGGAGGAGGCCCTGGCACTGGCCAATGACACGCAGTTCGGCCTGGCCGCCGGTGTGCATACGGGCGACGTGGCGCGCGCGTTGCGGGCTGTGCGGGGACTGGAGGCGGGAACCGTGTGGGTCAACCGCTATGGCCGGTCCAACGATTTCATGCTGCCCACAGGCGGGTTCAAGCGATCCGGCATCGGCAAGGATCTGGGGCGCGAGGCCTATATGGCGAATTTGAAGGTGAAGACGGCGTTGGTGGAGTTTTAAGCGCTTTATAGCGCTGCCCTCATGTCGTCGAGCCGAACCATCAGGATCATCGGGTCGAGAGGAGACGGGTCAAACCCCAGGCGCAAGTAGAAGTCACGCGCCTGTGGCGTCAACGCGTGAACCAGAATGCCCCTTATTCCCAAGAGATCGGCGGCCTGCGACACCCGACGGGCGCAATCCTGGAACAGCGACCGTCCCAATCCACGGCCCTGCCAGGATGTATCGATGGCAAGGCGCGCCAGAATGGCGACGGGTACGGGATCCGGCATGTTGCGGCGAAAACGACCGGTCGCCGCCAGTGTCGCCACGCCACCAGAGGCAAGAGCGTAATAGGCAACAACCCGGCTATCATCGCAGACGACAAAGGTCCGGGTTGCGCCTGAAACCTGATGGGCCCGTGCGCGGCGGATCAGCCAATGGTCAAGGTCCGGCTCTCCACAGCGAAAGCCATCCAGCAGGTGATGCCCAGCCAAAGGGACCGGTGCGGACAGGGTCACGCTGGCTGATCCCAGAGCGGAACCTTCCCGAGGCTGTGGCGCAGACGGTCATTCGGGGCAGGAGGTTCATCCAGCCGGGCAAGGAAAGCCGCATGGGCCTTGTCGTCCGTCAAGATCAAGGCGCGGTCAAGAAGGGTATCAGTTGCTGCACGTCGTGCAGCATCCAATACAAAATCAGTCCGGGTTTTGCCCGTCGCCAACGCCGCCTGATCAATCAGTTGCCTGTCTTCCGGCTGGATGCGGATATTCAGGCTTTCGCGGCGGGCAGGGCTTTCAACAGCCGTCATGATGGGCTCCTATCTTGGAACCCATCATGACGTAATGTCATTGTCGATACAAGATGGTCGATCACATGTTCGCAAACCTCTCCACCCGGTAATGCGACAGGTCGATGCCAGTGGCCCCCGTCGCGATCAGTTCGGCCATGGTTTGGCCAACGCCCGGCCCGATCTGAAAGCCGGAACCGGAGAAGCCGAAGGCATAGAACAGGCCGCTGGTGGTGGCGCTGGGACCCATCACGGGAAGGCTGTCATCCATATAGCCTTCGATGCCGGTCCACACCCGGATGATGTTCAGCCGCGCCAGGGCCGGAGCCAGGCGGCGCAGCTGCTGCAACTGGGTCAGCGTGTTCTGCGGCTTCACAAAGGACCGGTAGGTTTCGGCCACCGCCGGCCCGCGGGTGGACCCACCCAGCACGATATTGCCGCGCGCCACCTGCCGGAAATAGACGGTTTCCACCTCCAGTGGTGTCATCACACCCACGGCGGGCGCGATGGCATAGGGGACGGGTTCGGTGACCGACATGGTGGGGCTGCGCGCCGTCAGCTTCACCGGCTCCCCGAACTGCGCCGACAACTCACCCGCCCAGGCACCCGCCGTGATTAAGAGGACGGGTGCCTTGAACACCCGCCCGTCCTTGGATGCCGCGATGAAATCTGTGCCGACCTTGCTGACATGGCCGATGCGGGTATTCTCGAACAGCTGTGCGCCCAGCCTCTGTGCTGCCCGTGCAAAGGCCGGGGCTGCCAGACGCGGATTGGCATGGCCGTCCATGGCGGAATAGGACCCGGCCAGCACATCGGTGCCGAAGAAGGGGAAGCGATCGCGCAGCGCGTTGCCGGTCAGGATTTCCAGATCCAGCCCGTTCTGCCGCGCATCTACGGCGTATTCCTCCATCTTGGCGATATTCTCCGACCGCTCGCGATAGCAGACGCGGATATGACCGGACTGGAGATATTCGACATCCGCTCCCAGCAACTCATTGGCCTTGCGCCAGATTTCCAGGGAGCGGTTGGCCAGATGCAACTGATGGATGGGGCGACCCTGGCGGCGGACATTGCCGAAATTGGTGCCGCTGGCCTGCCGCCCCACCAGATCGCTTTCGATCAGGGTGACGGAAAGCCCATGGGTCTGGCGCAGGAAGAAGGCGGCCGACGAGCCCATCAGGCCGCCGCCGATGATCAACACGTCGCTATGCGTCACGGGAACGGACATTATTCCTCCTCCCCAATGGCGATGGGCAGGGGTTTTACAGGGGCCTGACCGCGCAGGCGCCCGGCATCGGCGACGGGGAAATTGCCATGCGCGGCGATCACCTCCGCCGCCGCGTGCCCGCAATAGCGGCCCTGGCAACGGCCCATGCCCACCCGGCTGAAGGCCTTTGCCCGGTTGGTTTCCGCCGCCCCCGTCACCTCCATGGTCCGGCGCACATCCCCCACCGTCACGCATTCGCAGCGGCAGAGGATGGTATCGTCGGAAAGGCCGGCCGCCTGCTGGTGTGGCCAGGGAAAGGCCTTGGCCAGACCGCGCGCGAAACGGCCATAGCGCCCCACCTCCCGCCGCAGCATGATAATGGCGCCCTGGTCGACGGGCAGGTCCAGATCGGACAGCGCCGCCAGGGCCGCCAACTTTCCCGACGCCTCCGCCGACCGTGCCCCCAGCACGCGGGCACCGTCGCCCGCCAGATAGAGCTTTGTGGGCGCGTCGGCGCGGCCATCCTGGTCCCGCACGGGCAGATATTGGCGGGTCACGTCGTCGAACGCGAAGCTGCAGCGGGCCAGATCGGCCAGTTGTGTTTCCGGGCGCAGATGGTAACCCATGGCCACCGCGTCCGCTGCGAAATGCCGCTCACTGCCGTCACTTAACCGCACCGTCACGCCGGTTACGCCCGTCTTGGCATCTCCGCTGATCACCACGGGCGTGACCCCGGTCAGCAGCGGTACGCCCGCCGCCTTGATGGTCCGGGTCAACACGATGCCGTTCCACAGGACCGACGGCAGGGCCAGAAGGTCGGGCAGGGCGGTGATGCGGGCGGTGAAGCTGGATGTGTCCAGGACCGCCGCCACCTTGGCGCCCGCCTTGATGTACTGAGAGGCCACCAGATAGAGCAGGGGGCCGGTGCCCAGAAACACCACCTGCGACCCGATGGACACGGCCTGCGCCTTCAACGCCACCTGTGATCCGCCCATACTGTAGGTGCCGGGCAGGTCCCAGCCCGCCATGGGCATCAACCGGTCGGTGGCCCCAGTACACAGGATCAGGGCGTCATAGGCCAGAGCGTCCTGAGCGGTGCCGCTGGCGGTCCAGACATCGCCGTCCGCGATGTTCCAGACCAGCGTTTCGGCGCGGTAATCGATGCGGTCGCGCAGGGCGTCGAACCCGTCATGCACCGCCTTCGCGCGGTCGGATTCCGTGCCATACAGGTCCTTGTAGGGGCGGCGGAAATTCTCCGGCTGGCGGCGGTAGATCTGGCCGCCCGCGCGTCGTCCCTCATCAATGACGATGGGTGTCAGGCCGGCGGCGACGATGGTTTCCGCTGCCCGCACACCGGCGGGGCCGGCGCCGACAATAATCACCCGTGGTTGGCCCATGATGCCCCCGGCTGGCTGGTGGTGACGGACATGCCATCCTCGGCAAGGGTGGAACAGGCGCGCAGGCGGTGGCCGCTATCGGTCCAGACCCAGCAATCCTGGCACGCCCCCATCAGGCAGAAGCCCGCCCGGTTGCCATCGGTGAATTCCGATTGGCGCAGGGTGCCGCCCGCCGTCAGCATGGCGACCATCAGCGTATCGCCTTCCATCGCCTGCATCCGGGTACCGTCGATGGTGATATGGATGGCGGGCCGGTCCTTTTCGGCCAGCCGCACGAACCTTGCTTGGCTCACGATGCTCCCTCCGATGCGCCCTCTGGCCGATGGCACAGGATGATATTGCCGCCCGGCGTCGGGCGCCGCGGCGGGGTGAATTGATCGCAGGTGCCGCCCAGTCGCCACGAACAGCGCGGCAGGAACCGGCACAGGTCTGCCCCTTCCTTGGGTTTTCCGATGA
>CALRNG020000216.1:0-6400 GCA_943369495.1 Rhizobium sp. Q54 | reverse complement strand
CGGGTCCGCCACTTTCTCTTAAGAAAATTAGATTGTTAGCGATGTGCGTTTGGTGCCCGAATCCGGCAGGCGGCTAACGCTGCCCTCTCAGGTCCAGCACATAGGCTAGAACGACCCCCATCCGCTCCACCCGAAGGACCTCCCGACCGACCGGTACCGGTCCGCAGGTTCCGCGGGTGAAGGCGATGTAGAAATCAGCCTCGCCCTGCCCATCCTTCGGCGCCTTCCAGGTGGGGGGCAAGTAATGCAGGGCGCTGTCATGTGGACCGCAGATGCGGATGCGATAGGGGTGGGCCACCGCACCGCCGCCTTCGGTTGCCACGATGCGGTTGCGCAGACGGTCTGCGGCTTCCGACAGGGGGCTGCCCCAGTAATCCAGCTCGAACCGTCCCTCGGCCCCGCGCACGCCGCCGGCCAGCGAATTGTACCATATGGCCTCATAGGGGTGCAGGCGGGCCACCGTCAGCACCTGCCATCCGGCCCACAGCGCCAGCAGACCGCCGGCGATCCTGCCCGCCTGTGGCAGGCGGGTGGCCATAGCCGGTCCGGCCAGCATGGTGGCCAGCCGGTCCAGGCCGATGGCGGCGGCCACCGACAGTGGCGGTAGCAGGAACAGCAGGTGGCGGATACCATCATAGAGGACGGCCCCCGTGACGACCACGATCAAAGGCGGCAGCAGAATGGCGGCTGCCAGCCCAACCCGTTCCGGCGACAAGGCCAGGGGCCGGCGCAGCGCCTGCACGCCCATGAAGGCGGCGATCATCAGACCGGCCAAAGTCACTTCCGGCAGTTTCACGCCAAACGCCACCGGCACGTACCACCAGGGCAGGTCGGTCGTCACCAGGGTCTGGCCCGCGAAGGGAAAGCTGAAATTGAGGGGGAAGTGGGAGAAACCCGCCAACGCCTCCAGTGGGCGGGAGACCGGGTCCAACTGCGCCCAGGGCCAGAAGGCCAGCATGATCAGCCAGGCCAGCGCAAAGGCCGGCAGCAGCCGCGCCGCCGCCGCCACCCCTTCCCGCAGGGCCGTTCCCACGGGCCGTTCCCGCAGGCGCAGGCAGAGCCAATACAGGCAGGCAATGCCTAGCGGTCCGATCAGGACCACACCCCCTACCCGGATGCCCAGTGCCGCGCCGAAGGCGGCGCCATAGGCCAGCAGGGTGCCCATCCGTTGCCGGGGCAGATCGCGGATCAGCTGGATCTGGTACAGGCCCATCCAGGCGGCCGCGGTAGCAAAGGGCACATCCTTGGGGTTCCCAAAGGCCTGTCCCATCCATTCCGGGGTCAGCAGCAGCAGCAGCACGGCCAGGGCACCGGCGCGGGGCCCCGCCAGGGTCCGGGCCTGTGCCCGTACCGCAATCAACCCAGCGACACCGACCAGCCCGCCGACCAGCCGCCTTGTTTCATAGGCGTCGAACGGCAGCAGAATGCTGGCAATCGCCGTCACCGTGTCATACAGAGCGCCGTAGAGATAAAGGTTCTGGAACCCCAGCACCCGCTGGTCGGCGCCTAATGACAGGTACCAGTCCAGCGCCCGCCGCCCGTTCTCCAGGTGCAGGGGCTCGTCCCAGGTGATGCCATATTGTTTGAAGGTGGAGGCAACGAACAGCAGCGCGCTGGCCAGAGCCAGCTGCGCCACGATATCCCAGAAATTGGAAGGGCCTTCGTCCCTTGTGCCGGATGGGCCCATCACCGGTCAGTTCGCGCCGCTGCGCCGGTCGGGCAGGGGGGCTGCCACATGGCGATGATCCGCCGGTTCCGCCGCAGCACTGGCGGCGAATCCGATGCTGTCCGACACGAGATAGAGTGGTCGCCCCTTCACCTCTGTAAAAACCCGGCCCAGATAGTCGCCCAGCACGCCCAGGCAGATCAGCTGCACGCCGCCGATGAACAGGGTCGCCACCATCAAGGAGGCATAGCCCGGAACGTCGATGCCGAAGATCATGGTCTTCAGCAGGATGACGGCGCCATAGAGCACCGCAATGGCCGCCACGGCCAGCCCCAGCCACGACCAGATGCGCAGCGGCAGGGTGGAGAAGGAAACAATGCCATCCAGGGCGAAACGAAACAGTTTCCAGGTGCTGAACGTGGTGGTGCCGGCATGGCGCGGCGCCGTTTCGAATGGAACCGCCACCTGCCGGAAACCGACCCAGGAATAAAGCCCCTTCATGAACCGGGTGCGTTCCCCCATCTGGTTCAACGCATCGACCACGGCGCGGTCTATCAGACGGAAATCGCCGGCATCGCGGGGCAGGGGCACTTCGGACATCGCATCCAGCATGCGGTAGAAGCGGCGAGTCAGGAAACGGCGCAGCGGCGGATCGGTATCGCGGGAGCTGCGGACGCCATAGACCACCTGCGCACCGGCCTGCCACTGGGCGTAGAATTCCTCGATGACCTCCGGCGGGTGCTGCAGATCGCTGTCCATCAGGACGACGGCGCGCCCCGACGCATGACGCAGGCCGGCCGTCATGGCCATTTCCTTGCCGAAATTGCGGCTGAACCGGACCAGCCGGATGCGCGGATTGGCGGCGTGTGCCGCCTGCAGACGGGCCCAGGTGTCGTCGCGGGAGCCATCATCCACGCACACCACCTCATAGGGCACGCCCAACCGTTCCAAGACCGGGGCCAGCCGTGCGAACAGCGCGTCGATATTCTCCGCCTCATTATGCATCGGTAGCACGACGGACAGCACCGTGGCCTCGTTCAAGGGGCGCAGCGGGGTAGGGAACTTGGACGGCTCGTGGGTGGGCGTGAACATGACGTGTCCTTGGCGGGCGCGCGGTCGCGGCAATGGGGCGGTCACTAATCCCTATCGCTCAGGGCGCGAACATTAAGCCTTTACCGGCAAAACCGCCACCCAACCGGACGGTTAGGGCCTATGCGTCCGACCGATACGGCCGGGGCACCCTGTACGGTAGGTATAGCCGGTCTGTGCCATTTTCCAACCGTCCGTTAGCACTGTAGCGGAAGTACTATATCCTATCGGCTCCGACTAAAGAGATCATCGCGTAGACGCCAGCCGCCACAATCATGACATCGTCAGGGTAAAAATTAGATAAATCACGAACGGGAAATCTAAACCAAAACATTAGCCTCCAGTTTGGTTGCGCCAACAACAAGTCGATGATCATTCGATACTCGACCAGTGGCGTAGAAGACATCGAAATTCAGCCTTGGACGAAGGAGATGAACATGGCCATCAGCCATTATAATATCGCCACCACCTCCGCCCGCCCCGACCTCGCGACCCGGGTGGCCGCTGAGCGTGAATATCTGCGACGCTATGCGCTGGGGTTGTGCCGCGACGGCACACTGGCCGATGATCTGGCACAGGAATGTATGGAACGCGCCCTGACGCGCCTGCATCTGTGGGAGGAGGGGACGAACCTGCGGGCCTGGCTGTCCACCATGCTGCGCAACCTGCACATCAATGGTCTGCGCCGAAACCGCCAGCATGTGGCGCTGGACGATTGTGACGGGGCAGAACTGGGGGGCACGCCGGCACGGCAGATGGGCCGGATGCAGGTGCGGGACCTGCGCCGCGCTATGGCACGGCTGCCGTCGGACCAGCGCGACATGGTCATGATGGTGGCGTTGCGCGGTGTCAGCTATGAACAAGCAGCGCTGAACGCCAATATCTCGATCGGGACTGTGAAGTCCCGCCTGTCACGGGCACGCGGCACGTTGCGCCGTCTGATGGATGGCGAGGTGGTTGAGGGCCGCGCGTAACGGCTGACCCGTCACGCCGTGTGCACACGGCTACGCCGACGGCGCTTCTTGGGCTCCGGTGCGGCGGGCGGGGGTGGGGCGACACAGCGCTGCAGGCTGTGGTACGCCAATCGCATCACGCTTGTCAGCTGATCCGGCGCCTGTGGGTTGGCCTGGATATAGGCCGTCGCGATCCTCGCGGCCAGCAGGCGCAGTTCGTCCGTCGACGTCTCGGTCATCGGGGGTTCCTCCAGCCCTTCATTGATAAGGCAGTTTGGAGCCGGGAAGCCCTCTACGTCCATTTGACGCAAAGCCTAGACACGCAAACGTTGGGCCTATGCCCTTCGTCGGAAGGCGTGGGTGGCGGCGTGCCACCCACGCGGCAGATCGATCAGAACTGATCGTCCGACAGACCCATGACGGCACGGTGACCATCGGTCACGACCTTGAGTAGACCACGCGCCTGGGGCAGGATCTGGTCCGCGTAGAAGCGGCCCGTGATGATTTTAGCATCCAGGAACTTGGCATCGGCACCGGGTTCACGCATCAGCCCGTTGGCGGCCATCATGGCCTTGGCCGTCAGGTAACCGCCAACCGTAACACCGAACATGCGCAGATAGCTGACGGCACCGGACGCCACGGCGGTCAGGTCGCCCTTGCCGGTATCCAGCACCCATTTCGTCGCGGCTTCCACAGCGTCGATGGCATCGGCCAGGTTGGCGCCCATGGTGGCCATATCGTCGCCCGGCTGGGCGGCGATGGCACTGGCCGTGGCGCGCATTTCGCTGATCAGGGCGAAGGCCGCCTGTCCGCCATCGCGCAGCACCTTGCGGAACGCCAGGTCATTGGCTTGGATGCCGTTGGTGCCCTCATAAATGGGGGCGATGCGGGCGTCGCGGTAATGCTGGGCGGCGCCGGTTTCCTCGATGAAGCCCATACCGCCATGGATCTGCACGCCCAGGCTGGTCAGTTCCACGCCCAAATCGGTGCACCAGGCCTTGGTGATGGGGGTCAGCAGGTCGTTCAGGGCGTTGGCGGCCTTGGCGGCGTCGGCATCCGGGTTGCGGTGGGCATTGTCCAGGGCGGACGCCGTCAGATAGACCAGGGCGCGCGCCGCCTCGATCTGCGATTTCATGCACATGAGCATGCGGCGCACGTCCGGATGCTTGATGATGGCAACAGCGGCGGGGTCCTTGCCGGTCAAGGCCCGGCTCTGCACCCGGCCCTTGGCATAGTCCACCGCCTGCTGATAGGCGCGTTCGGCAATGGCCATGCCCTGCAGACCAACGCCCAGACGGGCATTGTTCATCATGGTGAACATATATTCGATGCCGCGATTTTCCTCGCCCACCATGAAGCCGACAGCGCCGCCATTGTCGCCATAGGCCATGACGGCGGTCGGACTGGCATGGATGCCCATCTTATGCTCCAGCCCGGCACAGCGCAGGTCGTTGCGCGCGCCTAAGCTGCCATCCTCATTCACCATGAACTTCGGAACCACGAACAGGCTGATACCTTTCACGCCGGCCGGGGCCGTGGGCGTGCGGGCCAGCACCAGATGGATGATATTGTCGGTGAAATCATGCTCACCAAAGGTGATGAAGATCTTCTGCCCGGTGATCAGCCAGGTGCCGTCCTCATTCGGCACGGCCTTGGTGCGAACCGCACCCACGTCGGAACCGGCCTGCGGCTCCGTCAGGTTCATGGTGCCGGTCCATTCACCGCTGATCAGCTTTTCCAGATACAGCTTCTTCTGCTGCTCCGACCCATGGGCCTGCAGAAGCTCCACTGCGCCCTGGTTCAGCATGGGGCAGAGCGAGAAAGACATGTTGGCCGAGGTCCACATTTCCTGGATCGGCAGGGCCAGCGTCCAGGGCAGTCCCTGGCCGCCGAAATCCGGATCGAACGGCACCGCGTTCCAACCACCCTCGGCATATTTCCAGTAGGCGTCGCGGAAGCCAGGAGCGGTGGTCACCACGCCATTCTCCAGCTTCGATCCGTTCTGATCGCCAACCCAGTTCAACGGCGCCAGCACATCACGCGCCAGCTTTCCGGCCTCGTCCAAAACCTGATCCACCAGATCGGGCGTGACCACGTCATAGCCGGGCAGACCGGCGACCTGGGAAAGGCCAACCACATGGTTCAGCGTGAAGCGCATATCCTGGATGGGTGCGTTGTAAGCGGTCATTTCGCCTTGTCCTCCCGGCTTCAATATCAGGGCGGGTTCCAGCGCCCCGCCCTGGGTTCATATCATGAAAG
This sequence comes from Rhizobium sp. Q54, assembly GCA_943369495.1. Taxonomy (GTDB): domain Bacteria; phylum Pseudomonadota; class Alphaproteobacteria; order Azospirillales; family Azospirillaceae; genus Niveispirillum. Next base: position 433 of record CALRNG020000216.1, on the reverse strand, counting down.
ATCGCCTGCGGCTCCGACAAGCTCTGCCAAAACCGATGAGCGATTTTGTCATTACGTTAACGTAAAAGGAAGCTGACGTCACCGGCTTTGTCATCCGGTTTTCCATGTTACAGGCGGTTGGCACGGCGATTGCTTTACTCTGCCGTGACCCAGTGCCCGAGTGGAGTAAAGTGCCGTGACGACCAGCAGCCTCAACCTTCTGAACCAGCAGGGCAACAGCGCCGCCAGCCAGGGCGCCTCGCGCAATGCGCCGGCCCATGTCGTCCGCGCGGTCCAGCAGGCCAGTGAAGCAACTGGGGTCGATTTTGCCTATCTGATGGATAAGGCCGGCGTTGAAAGCGGTTATCGCACGGATATCAAGGCCTCCAGCAGCAGTGCGACCGGCCTGTTCCAGTTCACGGAAGGGACCTGGCTGAATATGGTGGAGCAGCAT
>CALRNG020000215.1:0-6404 GCA_943369495.1 Rhizobium sp. Q54 | reverse complement strand
TGACGGGCGGTTGAAGGATACGGCGGCCAATATTCTGGCCACCGCCGAATTCACCGTCAATCTGGTGTCCGAAGATGACGCCGACCGCATGAACCGCTGTTCCGCCGACGCCCCGCCGGAGGTGGATGAACTGGCCTATGCCGGAATTGAGACCGTGGCGGCCAGCGTGATCGCCGCGCCATTGATCGCCAGCGCGCCCGCCAGTTTCGAATGCCGCCGGCACAGCGTGATCGAAACCGGCCCGCGCCAGACCTTGATCCTGGGCGAAGTGCTGGTGGCGCACGTGGCCGACCGGTTCGTCCTGGACGCCGACAGCCATCACCTGGACACGCCGGCCATGAAGCTGATCGGCCGCACGCATGGCCGTGGCTGGTATGTGCGCAATGGCGACACGATGCAGATGGACCGCCCCGCCTATGATCCCAACTGGCGGCCATAGGGTGTGAATTGCACTGGTCGCGGGCGCGGACGGGCGCATAGGATGCGACCCCTTCTTCGCCCTGATGATTGATTGCGTTTGCCATGGCCAGCCCCCTTGCCCCCACCCTTGCCGAGATTCGCGCCCTGCTGCTGGACGGGGACAGGCTGGTGCGCGCGGTCGCCAGCGGGCGCATGCGCACCATGTCCCCGCCCTGGCGCCGCATCGAACTACGGCCCGTGGCGTTGAAGACCGGCGCGCATTTGCAAACCGTCGCCTATGACGACCGGCAGGCCCATACCAGCAACGCCGCCTTCGGCCCCGCCGCCGAACAGGCCGTGGACGCCCTGCTGGCACTGGGCATGGGCAATTGGCATGTGGAGACGCTGGACGCCACGGTACAGTTACGCATCACCAAGAAGGGTGAGGCCATGATCAGCCGCACGACCGCCGCCGCGCCCAAGGAACGTGCGCTCGACCATGACCGGGCCAAGCCGCGCCTGCTGGACCCCGCCGATCCCTTCTGGCGTGCGGTCGGCATTGCCGATGCCGAAGGCCGGATCAAGCCGACGCGGCAGGACAAGTACCGGCAGGTGGAAGAATTCATCCGCGCCCTGGATGCCGTGCTGAAGGGTGCCGACCTGCCCGATGACCGGCCCCTGCGCGTGGTCGATCTTGGCTGCGGCAATGCCTATCTGACCTTCGCCGCCTATCATTTCCTGTCGCATGTGCGGGGTCTGGCCGTGGAACTCACGGGCGTGGATACCAAGCGGCAGGCGCGCGAACGCAATACCGACCTGGCGCAAAGCCTGGGCTGGGACGGGTTGCGCTTCATGGAGGGCACGATTGCCGACGCGCCGGTGGACGGGGCCGATATCGTGCTGGCCCTGCATGCCTGCGACACGGCCACCGACGATGCCCTGGCCCGCGCCGTCGCCTGGGGCGCCAAATATGTGCTGGCCGCACCCTGCTGCCACCATGACCTGCAAAAGCAGCTGCGCGCCGGCGAACCGCCCACCGCCTATGGACTGCTGACCCGCCATGGCATCCTGCGCGAACGCTTTGCCGATGTCATGACCGATGCACTGCGCGCCAGCCTGATGCGCCAGGCCGGCTACCGGACGGAGATTATTGAGTTCGTGCCGTCGGAGCACACGCCGCGCAACACCCTGCTGCGCGCCGTCCATACCGGGGCCAAGGCCGATGCCAAGGTGATTGACGAATACCGGACCCTGGTCGCCGACTGGGGCGTAACGCCGAAACTGTCGGTGCTGCTGGGGACGGAAGCAGGGTTTTGATATCCCCATCCCGATTGCGCCGCGCCTGGCACAGGCGCATAATCAGCGCCTCAGCCAAAAAGAAAGCCGGCTGCGAGACGCAGCCGGCTAGAGATGAAGGGAGCCTCATAAGGAGGTAAAGTCCCTGACCGTTGCCCTTATGCAACGGTCAAGTCACTTTCTTATAGCCCCTCACGAACCATTTGAAAAGCAAAAAACGTGTCCGAAAGGCTACACTCAGCAAATTTCACATTCCGACCCCTTGCGTGGGGCGGGATGCTGCCCCTCAGTCCCCGCGCACCTCTTCCACCATTTCCTCCAGCCGCTCGAAATCAGGGACGACCAGACTGTTGCCCTGGCGGATGACGATAGTGTCGCGCGACAGGTCGCTCATAACGCGGGCCACCGTCTCCCGCGTGGTCGATACGCGGGACGCGATGTCGGAATGGATGGGGATCGGCGTAATCTCCGCCTTGCCGTCGGGGCGCAGGCCCGCCTTGGCCAGGCGCAGCAATTCGGCATGCACCCGGTTATTGGCGCCCAGCGTCGACAGATCCATGATACGGCCCGTGGAGGCGCGCACGATCTGGGTCAGGCGGTGCATGACCTTGGCGGCCACGCCGGGATGGTTGGTCGCCGTCTCCAGGAACAGGCGCGGCGACATGAAGGCGACCAGCGTCTCCGTCAGCGCCACGATGCTGGCCGAACGCGGGCCGCCATCAATGGCCGACAATTCGCCCAGATAGCCGCCTGCCTCAATATCATCGAAGGTGATCTCCCGCCCCGACAGGGAGTAGTTCACGACGCGAACCCGGCCCTCCACGATCAGACAGACATCGCGGCTGTCGGACGACCGGTCCACGATCTGCTCATGCGGGTGGAAATGCCGCCAGCTGCACTGGCGGGCGATGACGGCACGCGCGTCTGCGGTCAGGCTTTGCAGCAGTTCAATCCGGTCGAGATTGGCACTATGGGCGTCGCTCACGTCGTCTATCCGGGATGGGGGCAAGGTAAATGGATTGTATATCTAGGCTGTCCGCCTGCAAACCGCTACGGTTACCTACTTGTTTTTGCAGCAATGGCGGATGGAGACCAGCATGAGCGGAACCGAGGGCGGGGAGGAACGGCCAGGGCGGACAAGGTTCGCGGGCCTGCACCTGACGCTGGCGGCCCGGCTGAAGGCCTATCTGTTCACCGGCATCTTGGTCACCGCCCCCATCTCCATCACCCTTTATCTGGCCTGGCTGGTGGTGGACGGGGTCGATACCCTGATCGACAGCCTTTTGCCCACCGCCTACCAGCCCGGCCAGTTGCTGCCCTTCACCCTTCCGGGGCTGGGTCTGCTGCTGATGCTGGTGTTTTTGATCATGGTTGGCATGGTGTCGGCGGGGGTGGTCGGCAATCTGCTGGTCCGACTCGGTGAGGCGATTGTGGGAAGGATGCCGGTGCTGCGCGGCATTTATTCGGCGGTAAAGCAGATTTTTGAGACCGTCCTGGCCCAGAAATCGGACGCGTTCCGGGAAGTGGTGCTGGTGGAGTTTCCCCGCCCCGGCGCCTGGGCCATCGCCTTTGTCACCGGCGCCACCAAGGGCGATCTGCAACAGGCGCTGGGCGGCGGCGACTGGGTCAATGTCTTCGTCCCCACCACGCCTAACCCCACCTCCGGCTACCTGATGTTCGTGCCACGCGATCAGGTGCGGCCCCTGAGTATGAGCGTGGAGGAAGGGTTGAAGATGGTCGTCTCCGGCGGTCTGGTCGGACCGGAGGACAAGCCGGCGAAGGCACCATGAAGCGCGTATAAGCACCGGCGCCATTCTTGCTCTGATTGAGATTGTTGGGACACGGTCTCATCAGTCATATTACCAACCTTACCCAAGATGGAGGAGGGGTGTATGCGACGGGACCGGAATATGTGGCGCGGGGGTGCCGCCTTCGTTGGCGCGGGCCTGCTGCTGACGGCATGTGGCAGCGTATCTGCCGAACCGCCGCGCCTGTTGCAGGCGCCGCCGATGCTGACATCGGACGCGCAGAAGCCCCGCGATCAGGAGAAGCCCCAGGGCTATAACCTGCTGTCCATGGGCGCCTTGGGTGCGGCCATCCAGCAGGGCCGCGAAATCCACTATATCCTGCCTATCAAATATACGGACGGCACCATCTACAACCCGGCCACGGGCAAGAATGACAAGGTGCGCCTGCGCTCCTATGGCGACCGGTTCCTGGCCCCGACCATTCTGATGGAACCGGGCCAGACGGTGCGTATCAGCCTGTCCAACCAATTGCCGGCGGAACCGACCTGCGGCATCGATCCCAGCACGGGCAAGCCCTATCCCACCAACCAGCCTCATTGCTTCAACAACACCAACCTGCACAGCCACGGGCTCTGGGTCTCGCCCACGGGCAACAGCGACAATGTCCTGCTGAATATCGAGCCGGGGGTGAATTTCCAGTACGAATACAATGTGCCGGAGGATCATCCCGCCGGCACCTTCTGGTACCACCCGCACAAGCATGGATCGACCGCCATGCAGGTCGGTAGCGGCATGGCCGGCGCCCTGGTGATCAAGGGCAACCGCGCGCCGACCGCCCTGTCCAATGGCGATCTGGACACGCTGCTGCAGCCCGTGCTGGCCAATGCCGATTATGGCGCCCAGGTGATGCTGATCCAGCAGATCCCCTATGCCTGCTTTGACCAGGACGGCAATCTGGAGACCGGGTCCAACGGCGAGTGGGTCTGCAAGGACGATCAGATCGGCAAGGTGGAGAATTTCAGCGTCCAGTTCGATCCCAGCGCCTGGAGCGAAAGCGGCCGTTTCACCATGTTCAACGGCACCGTCCGTCCGCAGATGGCGGCCGCGCCCGGCCAGTTGTACCGCTGGCGCCTGATCCATGCCGGTGTGGAGGAGACGATCAACCTGCGCATCCGCAAGGTTGGCGCCAAGGCACCCAAGACCGGTCTGCTGAAATCCCTGAAGGCGGCAAAGCAGGAAGTGACCAACACCTGCACAGGCACTGGCGTCACCCAGTATGAGGTGGCGACCGACGGCCTGACCCGCCCTGCCGTCTATGCCAAGAATGTGAACAACCTGCAGCCGGGCTACCGCAGCGATATCCTGTTCGTGCTGCCAGAGGCGGGGCGCTACTGCGTCTATGATGACAGCGACGGCACCGATCAGGTGGCCGGCAAGGACAATCCCAAGATTATCGGCTTCATCGACGCTGTGGGTCCCACCAAGGTCCCCGACACCACGAAGTTTGTGCAGGACAAGCTGCTGGAGGGGGCGTCATCCCTAACGGGGCCGGTGAAGGATGAGGTGGTGGCCGGCATCAATGACGGGCTGAAGCTGACCAAATATGTCCCCCACCCCACCATCACGGATGCGGAAATCAAGAAATGGGGTCAGCCGGACATCCCCATCACCTTTAATATCAACATCAATGTCAAACCGACCCAGTTCACGGTGAACGGCAAGGAATATGACCCGGCGGTCGTGGACCACACGCTGATCCTGGGCACGGCCCAGCAATGGATATTGAAATCCGACTTCGTGAACCACCCGTTCCATATCCATGTGAACCCGTTCCAGGTCGTGTCGATCATCAACAAGACCACGGGTCAGGAATGGACCGACGGCAACTATGCCGGCATGAAGGGCACCTGGAAGGATACGCTGATCACCGATCCCAACGCGGTGATCACCATCCGCACCCGCTATGCCCGCTATATCGGTGAGTTTGTCCTGCACTGCCACATCCTGGACCATGAGGATCAGGGCATGATGCAGAATGTGCAGATCGTCCTGCCCGATGCTGAGGGCAAGGCGGCGGCCATGGGCCATCATTGACGGGGGGCTGGGGGCAAACGACCGCCGGGGTGGGCGGTCGCCAGCCTCCAATCCGCCATCCTTCGGCGGATTGGTATCAGCGGCATGGCATGGTCAGGCGGTCGGCAGTGACGCCACCCGCCGGGCAAAGCCGATGATCCCTTCTGAATGCACCAGGAACCAGTCGTCGCGGTCGGGCACCGGTTCGATGTCGGGTTCGACCCTATCGGAAATCATGCCGATGATGCTGGCCTCGTCGTCCGGCGTCTCATAGATCAAGGGCAAGAGCGGGCTTGGTGCCGGCACGCTGCTATCCGGGGTAACGTCCGGCATTGTGATGCCAGCGGAGATGGCAGCCGTGACGCCCGGCATTGTCATGGCGGCGGAGATGGCGGCCGTACCGTCCAGCATCCCCTGTTCAAGGCAGGTTCCTTCATGGGCCAGCCGCCGGTTCTGCTGTTCCTGGGTTTCGCATTCGATCAGGTAATCGTCGCCGTTTTCCGGCAGCGTCACCGGCAGCGGCTGCCACGACGCCACTGCCGACAGTTTGGAGGACAGGACCCGCACCGCCGCCAGATGGGTCCGCGCCCCCGGCACCTGGTCCACAATGATCGGTTTTCCGGTCCTTTTCAGGAAGGTCTGGAAATCGCCGCGCATCGCCGGTCGGGTCAACCCGCCATCATTGCTCAACATGATCCCGGCGGAACCATCGCCGCAGACAGAACGGATCACCACGAATTCAGACCGGGATGTGTTGGTCACCGCCTGGATCTGCAATCGGAATTCAAGCTGGACAAGGCGCGGCAGCACACCCAGATCCTGTCCATCCGACCGGACCTCCACCATCAGGTCGGTCCATAAGGGGGCAGCGGAGAGCATGCCCTGGAG
>CALRNG020000214.1:0-6415 GCA_943369495.1 Rhizobium sp. Q54 | reverse complement strand
GCCGCTTTTCTCATGGTCGCGTTGATGCAAATCAGAGTGGATCGCATTTGGCAATGCTATAGGCTGTAGCTCATCCCAGCGGCACGAAATCATGACCGATGGTCAAGATTTCGTGCCCCTCAGTCGCCGGCGGGCGCATCCGCGCCATTGCCTACGCCGTAGGGGCGGCGCGGCGGTAGTCACCGCCGTACCAACGATCATAAATTATGACCGTTGGTATCACGGTTTTCTGTCAGGACCCTTCATCATGATGATCAGCATTCCCGACGTTCTGACTTTGGAGCAGGTGCGGCAATGCCGCCAGGCGCTGGACGCCGCCCAGTGGGTCGATGGCAAGGTCACGGCGGGGTTTCAGTCGGGCAAGGTCAAGGAGAACAGCCAGTTGCCAGAAGGCCACCCGGTGGCGCAGCAACTGGGGCAGTTGATCCTGGATGCCTTGTCGAAGAACCTGCTGTTCATGTCGGCGGCCCTGCCGGCGCGGGTGTTCCCGCCTTTGTTCAACCGTTACGCCGGGGGGCAGCATTTCGGTCCCCATGTCGATAATGCCATCCGTCAGGCCCCGTTCGGCGGCCCGCGCATCCGCACCGACCTGTCCTGTACCCTGTTCTTCAGCGATCCGGATGAATATGAGGGCGGGGAGCTGGTGGTGGAGGATTTATACGGCCATCACGCCGTCAAGCTGCCCGCCGGGCATATGGTGCTGTATCCCAGCTCCAGCCTGCATCATGTGCGGCCCGTAACGGCGGGGGCGCGCGTCGCGTCCTTCTTCTGGCTGCAAAGCATGATACGCGATGATGGCGAGCGGCGTACCCTGTTCGACATGGACATGGCCATCCTGGCGCTCAACAAGGACCTGCCCGACCATCCGGGCATCCTGTCCCTGACCAACACCTATCACAACCTGCTGCGCCGCTGGGCGGAGGTGTGAGACTTGGCTGCGGGTCAGTCCAGGGGCAGGACAGCATGGAGATCGCGGGCGCTGTGTAGAATGCGCGTGACCTGGATACCTGGCGCAATCTGGCGATAGATGATGAGATATCTGCCGACGGCGTAGGAACGGCGACCGATACCCAAATCCTGATCGCGTGCCCGGCCGAGCTGTGGGTAGGTGGTCAGAAGCTGGAACCGCTCGAAGAACGTATCCACCTGCCTGTCCGCAATGGATTCATGACCACTTTCTTCGTAAATGTAACTCCAGATATCAGCCAAGTCAGTCCGTGCGGCGGGGGCGAGGCGATATTTCATGCCAGGGCGGGGCGCTGGCTTCTCATGGCGGCGAGGGCGCGGCCATCGCGTTTGATCATATCCATGACCGCCCGTTGGTTCTCAGCCGTAATGTCCTGGCCGCCCCCAGCCGCACATTCGGCATCGGCCGCATCCAGGGTTGCACGGATTTCCGTCAGGGCGATCTGGCGTTCCGCCCATTCCCCCACCGCCTGTGTGAGGACATCATCCACCGTTCGGCCCTGTGCGGCCGCCATGGCAGTAATCTGGGCTTCCCGTTCACGGGTGAGATGTATTTCCATAGGCTTATTCTGGGCGATGGCGACCAAAAGTCAAGCGGCCGCCCCCGCCAGCCAGGCCGAAAACGCCGTCAGCGCGGGGCCAGGCAGGCGGGATTTGGGCCAGGTCAGCCAGTAGCGGCCCGTGGGGATGGTGGGGCTGAAGGGCTGGACCAGGCGGCCTGCCGCGATCTCCTTGGCGAACATCATCACAGGCGCGATGGCCACACCATGGCCCTGCATCGCCGCCTCCACCATGATCCAGGAACTGTCGAAGACGGGGCCGCGCAGGGGCGGGCAGGGGGCGTCGGCGGCGGTGAACCAGTGGGGCCATTCGTCCGAGCGGTAGGAGCGCAACAGCCGTTCACCTGCCAGATCGGCGGGACCTTGCAGCCGGGCCGCAATGGCAGGCGTGCAAAGCGGTGACATGGGGGCCGTGAACAGGGCCTGCGCCTCCATCCCGTGCCAGGCGCCGTCGCCGAAGCGGATGGCGGCGTCCAGCCCTTCGGCCTGAATATCGACGCGGTTATTGTTGGTGGACAGGCGCAGATCGATGAACGGATGGTCGGCCAGGAACCCGTCGATACGTGGCAGCAGCCAGCCCGCCGCAAAGGTGCCGACCACGCCCACCGACAGCAATTCCGTGACCGGCCCGCCATCGAACCGGTGCAGCAGCCGGGCGATCTGATCGAAACTGTCGCGCACGCCGGGAAGCAGGGCCATGCCCTCATCGGTCAGGACCAGACCACGCGGCAGACGGCGGAACAGGGTGGCCCCCAACCGCGCCTCCAGCCCCTTTACCTGATGGCTGACCGCGGCCTGTGTCACGCACAGTTCAATGGCTGCCTTGGTAAAGGACAGGTGCCGGGCCGATGCCTCAAAGGCGCGCAGCGCGTTCAGCGGTAGATGCGGGCGGGTCATGAATGGCCTAATTTTTCTAATGCTTCATCCGATTTATCACAGTTTGCCGGGGTCTGTCAGCTTGGCTAGCGTGGGGCACCAACACGGGAGACAGAGATGCTGACGCGACGCCAACTCATTGGAAATACGGTATTATTCGGTGCTGTGGCCGCCGCCTCGCTGAAGGGGATGGCCCCGGTGCCGGCGGGGGCGGCCCCCATGGATGGCATGAGGGAAGCTATCGCTGCACTGGAGCGGGCGCGCGGTGGGCGGCTGGGCGTGGCGCTGCTGGACACCAAGACGGGTGCCGCCATGAACTGGCGCGGGGATGAGCGGTTTGCCATGTGCAGCACGTTCAAGTTCCTGCTGGCCGGTTACATCCTGTCGCGTGTCGACGCGGGGCAGGAGCGGCTGGACCGGATGGTGACGTTCGGCAAGCATGAACTGGTGATGTGGTCGCCCCTGACCGAACCGCATGTGGACAAGGGGATGAGCATTGCCGACCTGTGCCAGGCCATCATGATCCAGTCCGACAATACCGGTGCCAATGTCCTGATGCGCGAAAGCGGCGGCCCGGCAGCCCTGACCGCCTTTCTGCGCGCGGCGGGCGATGGCGTGACGCGGGTGGACCGGATCGAGCCGGAGATGAATGTGGTGGGGCCTGGCGATGTGCGGGATACGACCACGCCTGTCTCCATGCTGGGCCTGATGCGGTCGCTGCTGCTGGGTGATGTGCTGAAACCTGCGTCGCGGCAGCTGCTGATCGATTGGCTGATCGACAACCGGACGGGCAAGGAGCGGTTGCGCGCCGGTCTGCCGGCGGGATGGCGCATCGGGGACAAGACCGGCACCTATGACGCCTTCAATAATGACATCGCCATTCTGTGGCCGCCGACCGGCGGGCCGCTGCTGCTGACCAGCTATTACGCCAATCCCACGGCTGACAAATCCGTCCGCAACATTGTGCATGCCGAGGTCGCGGCCATCGTGGCCAAGGCCTATGGCACGGTCTGACGGACTGACACTTGCGGCATTTGATCGTGACCGATCCAATGCCGCTTCATCCTTCCCTCAGGCGCCGGGCGGCGGCATCCGCCGCCTTGGCCGTACGGCGCATGTGCGCCGGGCCGGCAGTCGCCGGCCTCCAGCAGCATGAGGTGGAAACTCATGCTGCTGGTATGACAAGCCGGCGGAAATCGGGTACCTAAGGGGGAAAGAACAGACAAGCGGGGAGGGTGCGGGTTGGCCATCGGGCGGCGACAATTCCTGGCGGCGACGATGTTGGCCGTGCCCGCGGTGCGGGCGCAGGAAGGGGTGCATCTGCGCATGTCCTGGTGGGGCGGCAATGATGTGCATCGCGCCCAGCTGCGCGCGCTGGAGGCGTTCGAGGCCCGCTATCCCGGCATCAAAGTCACGGCGGAATATACGGGCTGGGTCGGTCACCTGGAACGGTTGACCACGCAGATCGCCGGTCGGACCGCGCCCGATGTGATGATGGTCAATTGGAACTGGCTGAAACTCTTCTCCCGCGACGGGCAGGGTTTTCTGAACTTGGCCCAGGTGGCCGACATTGTCGATCTGACGCAGTTCGACCAGGATGCCATCGCCATGTCATCGGTACGCGGGCGCCTGAATGGCCTGCCGCCGAACATGACGGCGCGGCTGTTCTGGTTCAACAAAACCACCTTCACCAAGGCGGGCCTGCGCGTGCCCGACAGTTGGGAGGCGCTGCTGGCGGCAGGGCCACTGTTCCGTGACCGGCTGGGTCCTGATTACTACCCGCTGGACATGAATTTCCAGGATACGGTGGCCCTGCTTTATAGCTGGATGAGCCAGAAGACCCAACTGCCCTTCATCGATGAAGAGGCAAGGCGTCTGACGGCGGACCGCGACCTGCTGGTGGATGCGGCATGGCTTTATCAGCGGCTGGTGGACCAGCATGTGGTCCCATCAGCCCGCGAACGCGCCAGTTTCGGGCATGTGCAGTTGCAGGAGACGCGGCCCTGGATCACGGGCCGCTATGCCGGCATCTATCAATGGACCAGTTCGGTCGGCAAATATGTGGAAACGCTGGAGCCGGGGCAGAAAATGGTCCTGGCCCCCTATCCCATGCTGGAAGGGGCCGCCGATCCCGGCCTGCTGTATAAGCCGGCCATGATGTATGCCATTAACCGGCACACGCGGCACCCGCGTGAGGCGGCCTTGCTGCTGCAATTCCTGCTGAATGATCCGGAAGGGGTGCGCATCCTGGGCGCGCGGCGTGGCGTGCCGGCCAGTGCGGCGGCCCGGCGCATCCTGGACGAGGATGGACAGCTGACGGGGCTGGCCCTGGAGGGGCAACGGCAGATCGAAAGCCTGCCGCGCGGCATCGTCTTGTCCGGATATTATGAGCATGCCCGCGTGCGCGATGGGTTCAATGACATATTGGAGAAACTCGGCTATGGCATGTTGACCCCGGAAGAGGCCGGGCACGCCATGGAGCGGGAGATCAACGGTATCCTGCAACGGGTGATAAGGTAGTAATGGGAATGATGACACCGGTTTCCGGTTCGACTAAGCTGAAGAACCCTCCCATGCTCTCCCGCCTGCGGTGCCGGCCCCATCATGAATGATTTCCGCCGCTTTGGACCGCACGTCCTGCCGTTCCTGCGCAATTACCTGGTCGGCTGGGATTTCTTCAAGCCCAGCTGGAATTATGAGGATGGCTGTATCTTCAAGGGCTGTCTGGACCTGGCGGACGCGACGGGCCGGTCGGAATTTTCCGACTTTGTCCATGACAAGGTGGCTGCGCGCGTGGATGAAGAGGGCGGGATCGCGGGCTTTGATCCGGCCGAATATAACATCGACAATGTGAAGCCGGCCAAGGTCTTCTTCCCGCTTTATGACCGCACAGGGGAGGAGCGGTTCCGCCGTGCCATCGAGACGCAGATCGACCAACTGCGCACCCATCCGCGCACGAAATCAGGTAATTACTGGCACAAGCAGATCTATCCCTGGCAGGTCTGGCTGGACGGGTTGTACATGGCACAGCCGCTGGTAACGGCGCAGGCTGTGACGACCGGCGACCGCGATGCCTGGGAGGATGTGGTCCATCAGTTCACGGCGGTGCGCGACCATATGCGCGATCCGCGCACCGGCCTTTACTACCATGGCTGGGATGAAAGCCGGCAGGAACGCTGGGCCGACCCGGAAACGGGCCTGTCGGCCTGTTTCTGGGGCCGGGCCATGGGCTGGTTCATGATGGCCATGGTCGATTGCATCGAACTGGCCGCCCCGTTCGACGGTCCGGGCCGGGCCGCCCTGATCGCCATGTTCCAGGATTGCGCCATCGCCCTGATGGCGGTGCGCAGCGACCGGGGCCTGTGGTGGCAGGTGCTCGACCGGGGCGGCGATGAGGGCAATTACGAGGAGACCTCGGCCAGCCTGATGATCGCCTATTCCCTGATGGCCGGATGCCGCCTGGGTCTGCTTCCGGCCGATCATGGACGGGCAGGGGAGGCGGCGTTGCGGACCATCATCCGCGACTTCCTGACCGAGACGGAACTGGACGGCATCTGCGGTGTCGCGGGGCTGGGCAACGATCCCTATCGCGACGGCAGCTATGAGTACTACCTGTCCGAACCGGTGGTGCCCAATGATCCCAAGGGCGTGGGTGCACTGATGATGGCGCTGGCAGAGGCGATGCGGCGGTAGGGGGTGCGGGGCGGGTTCTGAACGCCCCGAAAAATTCCCCCTGGTCTCGCATATTTTTTCTCGCAATCCAGGTTGTCATACATATCTTAAGCGGGATCGGGCAGCCGTCGTGCCCCCGGGACCAGGGCGGAGATATCCGCCGGACCCGGAGCACGGCGTTTTTCTGATCGCGTTATGATACCGGTTACCTTCGTCAATAAACAAAAGTTGGTGGCGGGGATGGCAGCACTTGGTGCCCCGTCATCTGGATCGGGTGCAGGACATGACACAATTTCTGACGCGCCGCGCCGTCCTTGGTTGGGCGGGCGGCATGGGTGCCG
>CALRNG020000213.1:0-6449 GCA_943369495.1 Rhizobium sp. Q54 | reverse complement strand
CAGGGGCTGTTCCTTCGAGACGCCATACATCACCAGATTGGTCATCAGCCCGGCGAACAGCGGCACGAACCAGAACCACCACATCAGGCGGCGCTGCCGGCTCTGCCGGTTCAGTTCCGTCTCATAAAGGGCGCGGATCGTGGCGCTGTCGGCATCCAGCGGGGCCGGGCGGGTGGCACCGCGCAGGGCCAGATAGGTCAGGATGCAGCCATAGCCGGTCAGGAAGCTCCAGCCCAGCGGGGCGACGGGCGGCTGGAACCGCGCCAGGAAATAGCCCGACACGCCGATGATCATGGCCAGTGCAGCCATCTCGGCCCGGTTGCGCACGCGGGTGCGCTGCACGAACTGGCTGTAATCGCTTAACAGGGGCTGTGTCGGCTTGCGACCGGCCGCTTCCGGATTCTCCATCGCCCCCAGGGTCCACAGGATGGGGAAGGACAGGCAGGCCAGCACGATCAGCGACCGTGACAGGGCCCAGGCCGGATCGATGTGACCGGCTGCAATCAGGATATGCATGACCGTCTGCTGCGCCACCACGCACAGGGCCGCCGTCAGCGCATCATAGAATCCCTGCCGCACCGGATTGTCATCGGTGCGGTAAATGTTGCGCAACAGCAGCCCGACCATGGCCAGCCCCATGGGAAGGGCGGCGCAGGCGGCGTTGGTCACCGCCTTGCCGGCGCGGTCCAGTTCAAACCCGCCCAGGCAGGCGAACAGGATGAACAATTGCAGACCGATCACCGGCAGGCGCGAGGCCCGGCGTGCCTGACCCGCCATCAGCGGCGGCACGCTGCGCAATCCTTCGGCGGCCAGTTGGCCCGGCGAATGGCAGCTTTCGGTCAGATCACCCATCACGGCCTCCCGTGATGCCGGCGGCAGCACCATCTGGATCAGGCGGCCCACCAATCCCGGTGCGGGATTGCTTACGCGATCGCGCTGTCTTTCCATATCCCCACTCCCCATTGCTGTTCGATAGCATCGCAGATGCGTTTGGCGGTCGTCGCCGCGTCCCGCAGGGCCATTTCCCCCGAAACTTCAAGCCGGAAGCAGCGTTTGGCCCGCCCGCCCCTTTCCGGCGTGGGATCGGTCATCCAGGAGGTGACCAGCCCCTTATCCTCCATCCGGTCCAAGGTGGCGTAGACGGCGCCCAACGCCACCTTCCGCGGTCTCGACAACTCTTCCACCTTGGCATGGATGGTGACGCCATAGGCGCCGTCTCCCAGTGACAGCACAGCCGTCAGCACAACCTGCTCAAACTGTCCAAGGGTGGCGTTCGCGACCGCTGTCATAATCCATACCCTGTATGAGTTATGTTGCATACGGTGTAGGAGAAATGGATGGTCGTCAAGGGCGATTGTGCGACGTTCGACCGCGTGTCATTGCCTGGGGATGTTGACCTGTGCCCCGCTGAGTGCCATGCCCATCCGCCCCGCCACATCCCACGACCTGCCCTTCATCCACGGCCTGGCCCCGCGTCTGGCCGGCGTTGCCGACCTGTCCTGGCGCAGCGCGGAGGAGGTGATGCGGTTCCAGCACTGTTTCATGCATGAGACGCTGGAGGCGCCCAAGCCAGGGGCTGTCACAATGGTCGCCGAGGATGAGGCGGGGGAACGCCTGGGCTTTGTCCATGCCGAGCCGATGCTGGACATCTTCACCGACCAGATCGCTGCCTATATTCCGCTGCTGGCCGTGACCGAGGCGGCAGAAGGGCAGGGGACGGCCAGGGCCCTGATGGCGGCGGTGGAGGCATGGGCGAAGGGGCAGGGCTATGCGTCGCTATCGCTGGACGTGTTCGCCAGCAACGCGCGGGGCCGCGCCTTTTACGCCCGTATAGGCTATAGGGAGGAGACGGTGCGGCTGGTGAAGGACATTCGGTAGCACCCCCAACCGTTCGAGAACCCTTGTCAACGGCGTCCCCAACCCGTACACAATCGCGCAGAATTCCATTGTCTCGTTCCGGGGGAGAAGAAGATGGCCGGCGCACAGGGGCCCGTGGTGGTCGATAGCAAGCTCGTGAAGGAACATGCCGAGGGTTGGCATGCCTTTACCCGGTTCACCACCATCGGCATCATCGCCGTGGTGCTGTTCTTGCTGATGATGATGCTGCATTTCTTCATCGGCTGGGGCTATGCGGTGCTGTTCATGGTGCTGGGCTATGTCGTGCTTACCTTCGCCGCCTTGCTGGGCAAGGTATAAGGTAGCCTCGACACGCTGATTTTAAGTGAAGAAAAGGGTCGCCGGCCGTGCCGCGCGGCCCTTTTTGCGTTCGTGACAAACCCGTTGTACGCCTTTGGCGTGGTTCAAGCCCTTGAAGGGGGGGTATTGGTGTGCCACGTTAACGCGTGACGCCGTCACGACCGTTTCATCCCGTGCCCATCTGGGGCGGGCGGTCAGTCCAGGCCCAGCGGGGCTGGCGGCATGAATATAGAAGGCTGACTTAAGATGCTGGACATCCCCCGCGGTGTTCTCTACCCGGTCCTTCCGTTGAGAGACATCGTCGTCTTCCCGCACATGATCGTCCCGTTGTTCGTGGGCCGCGAGAAATCCGTCCGCGCGCTGGAAGACGTGATGAAGGATGATAAGCAGATCCTGCTGGTCACCCAGAAGAACGCCTCCCAGGATGATCCCACGCCCGCTGACATCTTCTCTGTCGGCACCATCGGCACGGTATTGCAGCTGCTGAAGCTGCCCGACGGGACCGTCAAGGTGCTGGTGGAGGGCGGCAAGCGCGCCGCCATCACCAAGTTCGGCGACAATGAGGAATTCTTCCAGGCCTATGCCGAACTGATCGACGAGAAGGTGGGTGAGCCGCAGGAGCTTGAGGCCCTGAGCCGCGCCGCCGTGTCGCAGTTTGAGCAATATATCAAGCTGAACAAGAAGATCCCGCCCGAGGTCCTGGTCTCCATCAATCAGATCGAGGAGCCGGGCAAGCTGGCCGATACCATCGCCAGCCATCTCCAGCTCAAGATCCCCGAGAAGCAGCAATTGCTGGAGACCCCGACGGTCGCCGAGCGGCTGGAGCGGGTCTATGCCTTCATGGAAGGCGAGATCGGTGTGCTGCAGGTGGAAAAGCGCATCCGCAACCGCGTGAAGCGCCAGATGGAGAAGACCCAGCGCGAATATTATCTGAATGAGCAGATGAAGGCCATTCAGAAGGAATTGGGCGAGGGCGAGGACGGCAAGGACGAGGTGGCGGAGATCGAGGAGAAGATCGCCAAGACCAAGTTCAGCAAGGAAGCTCGCGAAAAGGCCCAGGCCGAGGTCAAGAAGCTGCGCACCATGAGCCCGATGAGCGCCGAGGCGACCGTCGTGCGCAACTATCTGGACTGGATGCTGTCCATCCCCTGGAAGAAGCGCAGCAAGGTCAAGAAGGACATCAAGGGCGCAGAGACCATCCTGAACGCCGACCATCACGGTCTGGAAAAGGTCAAGGAACGCATCCTTGAGTATCTGGCCGTGCAGCAGCGCATGGACAAGGTGAAGGGCCCGATCCTGTGTCTGGTGGGTCCGCCGGGCGTGGGCAAGACCTCGCTGGGCAAGTCCATTGCCAAGGCCACAGGTCGCAATTTCGTGCGCATGTCGCTGGGTGGCGTGCGGGATGAGGCCGAGGTGCGCGGTCACCGCCGCACCTATATCGGCTCCATGCCCGGCAAGGTCATCCAGGGCATGAAGAAGGCCAAGACCTCCAACCCGCTGTTCCTGCTGGACGAGATCGACAAGCTGGGGGCCGATTGGCGCGGCGACCCGTCCTCGGCTCTGCTGGAGGTGCTGGACCCCGAGCAGAACAGCACCTTCAGCGACCATTATCTGGAGGTCGATTACGACCTTTCGGACGTGATGTTCGTCTGCACGGCCAACTCGCTGCGCATGCCGCAGCCGCTGCTGGACCGTATGGAGATCATTCGTCTGGCTGGTTACACCGAGGATGAGAAGGTGGAGATCGCCAAGCGCCACCTGATCGACAAGCAGGTGACCGACCACGGGCTGAAGCCGGGCGAATTCACCATCACCGACGACGCCCTGCGCGATGTGATCCGTTACTACACGCGGGAAGCCGGTGTGCGCTCGCTGGAGCGTGAGATCGCCAATCTGGCGCGCAAGGCCATCAAGGAGATCCTGATGAAGGGTCTCGATAAGGTGAAGGTGACACCCAAGAACCTGGAGAAGTTCGCGGGCGTGAAGCGCTTCCGATTCGGTGAGGCCGAATTGGAGGATCAGGTCGGTGCGACCACCGGTCTGGCCTGGACTGAGGTGGGCGGGGAGATCCTGACCATCGAAGCGGTGATGCTGCGCGGCAAGGGCCGCATCCAGACCACCGGCAAGCTGGGCGATGTCATGAAGGAATCGGTGCAGGCCGCCGAATCCTATGTGAAGGCCAATGCGCTGAAGTTCGGGATCAAGCCGACCCTGTTCGAAAAGCGCGACATCCATGTCCATGTGCCGGAAGGGGCGACCCCGAAGGACGGCCCGTCGGCCGGCGTGGCCATGATCACCACCATCGTCTCGGTTCTGACGGGTATCGCGGTGGCCAAGGACATTGCCATGACGGGTGAGATCACCCTGCGCGGCAAGGTTCTGGCCATTGGCGGTCTGAAGGAGAAGCTGCTGGCCGCATTGCGGGCGGGAATCAAGCGCGTGCTGATTCCCAAGGACAATGAGAAGGACCTGGCCGAAATCCCCGATAATGTCAAAAAGGGCCTGACCATCATCCCGGTTTCGACCGTAGATGAGGTTCTGGCGCATGCTTTGGTGACGGCACCGGTCGGAATTGAGTGGTCTGAGCCCGAGGAAGTGGCCCAGGTCCCCGGAAAAGCTGGGGATGAAGAGCGTGATGGCGTGATTCGTCATTGAAGTGCGATTGGAAATCGTGTGAATTGGGTTCCGCCGCCACCCGCACAAACCCTTGTGTTGGCGGCGGAACCCAATCCCTTGATGCCTGGGAAGACATCTCGGGCACGTTGCAACCGATACTCTCTTGATGAGGGGGGCCTTAAGTGAACAAGAACGATCTCGTTGCCGCGGTCGCCGAAGCGGCTGGTCTGTCCAAGGCGGACGCGAACAAGGCCGTCGATGCGGTTTTCGATGGGATCACCGGCGCGCTGAAGAAGGGCGACGAAGTGCGTCTGGTCGGCTTCGGCACCTTCGCGGTCGCTGAACGCGCCGCTTCCGAGGGCCGCAATCCCCGCACCGGTGAGAAGATCTCCATCGCCGCCAGCAAGCAGCCGAAGTTCAAGCCCGGCAAGGGCCTGAAGGACGCGCTGAACTGAGCGACAGCTGTCTAGGGATGCCCGGCGGTAGCCGGGCGGCCTGACGGAGAGAAAACGGGCGGCCCCCCAGGGCGCGCCCGTTTTTCATTTCCGGCCCCTGTCATGTCAGGGCAAGGCCAACTTCTCTGTTGATTCTCCCGTTCTGGCCGCTATTGTCCCGGCCAGCGAACGGTCAGGGCGGTTAGCTCAGAGGTAGAGCATCGGTTTTACACACCGCAGGTCGGGGGTTCGATCCCCTCACCGCCCACCATTCCCCCTATCCGACATTCAGCATGTGCCATTCCACCTGTCGCAGAACAGGCGGAACAGCTATGATATGGGCAGTGCCGTCACCGACGGCTGCCGTACGGGAAAGAGGAAGGCCTTTCGTGACCGATTCCGCTGATCGTCGTCTGGGCGACCGTATCCTGGCTGCATTGGAACTGGCCATCGACCAGCAGCAACTGGAGATCGCCGAGCAGCTTTGGCGCGCGCTGGAACTTGCGCTCAGCCGTTACGGCGGCCCCGATGCGATTGAGAAGCGGGACCCGCCGGCCAGTCTGGATGCGGTCCTGGACCGGCTGCTGGACCTGCGTCACGCCAAGGGCACCTGACCCGCATTCGACTGTCGATTTCATGTTTGACAAGGGGGGCGGGGTCGAATATACACCCGCCCACCTCAGCGGCGGCGGGGCCTGAACCGGTTTCGACGCTGCTGGAAAAGTTTGCGGGTGTAGCTCAGTTGGTTAGAGCGCCGGCCTGTCACGCCGGAGGCCGCGGGTTCAAGTCCCGTCACTCGCGCCACCCCTCCTTGAAAAAGTCAGCACGTATTGCCGTCTTGGCAGCGATGCAGCCAATTTGAAATCCCACTGCATAACTGGATTTTTAAGACAGCATTCCCCATACGGGGATGTGCTGAATTTTTGCGTTTCTGAATGGTTTGGGGAGTGTCATGCAAATGGCACCATTGAGTAATCCCCGCAACGCAACGCTGGTTTGCCGCGACGCACCAATCGGCGGAACTGTGAGCGTTTTCGACCAGTTGCGAACGTTTCTCAGCCCCGAAAATGGCGTAATTCGCTTTCCTTCCGACATGGACGGGGCCTATATTCCCGTGGGCTCCGGGTTCCCCGGTGGCCTTCCTGGTCCATGAACCGCCCGTTGTTACGACACGAATGATCCTCGGCCCGAGCCTGTCGGCCC
>CALRNG020000212.1:0-6528 GCA_943369495.1 Rhizobium sp. Q54 | reverse complement strand
GACTGTCCCTGCTGGGCGGGTTCGCGACCGCAGATGGCACGGCCCCGGCCTGGTTCCTGGCCTTGTCCGATGGCAAGCCGGCGGTCGTCGCGGGTCCTAAGACCATCAGCGGCGGCAAGGCGCTGGCCCCCGGCCAGTGGGCCTTCCTGGCGGCCAGCTTTGATGGGACCAAGGCCCGGCTTTATGTGGACGGTCGGGAGGTGGCGTCGGGCGATGCCGCCACGTCGGCGGCCATGGCGCAGTTCATGCTGGCCCCGCGCCGCAGCCGCACCGCCACCTTCGTGCCCGCCGCCGCCACGCCGTTCGCGGGCCGTCTGGCCGGCTTCTCCGCCCTGCCCCGCGCGCTTCCGGCCAGCGATATCAAGGGCCTGGGCGGCAGCGCCCCCGTCATCGACCTGACCAATTTCGAAAGCGGCGCCCCCACCTGGCCCGTCCAGGTGCGGCAGATGTATGGGCAGGTGGCCCCGCAGGACCCCTGGACCCGGCCCAAGGCCAAGACCGGCTTCAGCGCGCCTGTGGCCAAACCCATCATAGAAACCCCCGCCCTGGCCCCGGTGGGAGAGGGCGAACGGGTGCTGGGCGCCTGGAAACTGGTGGAGGCCCCGAAACTGCGCGAGGGCGGCCCCGCCCTGTCGCGCCCCGGATATGACGCCAAATCCTGGTATGCCGCCACCGTGCCGGGCACGGTGCTGACGACGCTGGTTGATCGCGGCATCTATCCCGATCCCGATTACGGCCTGAACAACCTCGCCATCCCGGAAAGCCTGAACAAGCAGGATTACTGGTACCGCAGCGAATTCACCGTGCCCGCCGATCAGGCCGGCAAGCGCCTGCAATTATCGCTGAATGGCGTGAACTATCAGGCGGAGGTCTGGCTGAACGGGCAGAAGCTGGGCAGCATGAAGGGCGCCTTCATCCGGGGCCGCTTCGACGTGACCGGCATCGCCAAGCCGGGTCAGGCCAATGCGCTCGCCATCCGTGTCAGCCCGCCGCCGCGCCCCGGTATCCCGCATGAGGAAAGCCTGACCTCCGCCGTGGGGGAGAATGGCGGCATCATGGCGCTGGACGGCCCCACCTTCGTGGCGTCCGAAGGCTGGGACTGGATCCCGTCGGTGCGTGACCGCAATACGGGCCTGTGGCGCAACGTCACCCTGTCGGCCACGGGCGATGCAAGGCTGGGCGATACGCAGGTGATCACCGCGCTGCCCAAGCCTGATAATTCCGTTGCCGATATCAGCATCCATGTCCCGGTGGAAAACCTGTCAGGTCAGCCCCTGTCGGCCAGCGTCACGGCCAGCTTCGACGGGGTCAGCGTTACCAAGCAGGCGACCATCCCCGCCAGTGGTGGCGCCATCGCCCTGACGCCCGCCGAATTCTCGCAATTGTCGGTGAAGAATCCAAAACTCTGGTGGCCCAACGGCTATGGCGAGCCGGCGCTGCACCAGATGAAACTGGCGGTCGCTGTCGATGGCAAACCGTCCGACAGCCAGGATATCCGCTTCGGCATCCGCGAGGTTACCTACGAATTCTCCCTGATGGATCAGAAGGGGGCATTGCGCCGGGTGGAGGTCGACCTGACCGAGGCCAAGGCACGGGGGGAGAAGATCATCGATGTCAGCCATGAGGGCATCCGCAAGGTGCCCGACGGCTGGGCCGCGTCGCTCTATCCCGGTGCCGAAAACTCCCCCGCCGTGAAGCCGGTGGATGCCGCCGAACTGTCGCCGCACATGGTGATCAAGGTCAATGGCGTGCGCATCGCGGCGCGTGGCGGCAATTGGGGCACCGATGATTGGCGCAAGCGGGTGGCCAGGGATCGGCTGGAACCCTATTTCCGCCTGCATCGCGACGCGCATGTGAACGTCATCCGCAACTGGGTCGGCCAGAATACGCAGGAAGAGTTCTTCGAACTGGCCGATGAATATGGCCTGATGGTGCTGAATGATTTCTGGGCCTCGACCCAGGATTATCAGCTGGAACCGCAGGACGTTCCCCTGTTCATGGCCAACGCCACCGACACGGTCCGCCGCTACCGCAACCATCCTTCCATCGTGCTGTGGTTCGGGCGCAATGAAGGCGTGCCGCAGCCGATCCTGAACGAGGCGCTGGACACGATGATCCGGGCGGAGGATGGCACCCGCCATTACACCGGTTCCTCCAACCGCGTGAACCTGGCCGGCAGCGGTCCCTACAATTACCGTGAGCCGGAAACCTATTTCACCGAACATGCCCAGGGCTTCTCGGTGGAGCTGGGCACACCCTCCTTCCCCACCCTGGAGGCGCTGAAGGCCGCCATGCCGGAGACGGAGCTGTGGCCCATCTCCGACAGCTGGGCCTATCATGACTGGCACCAGACGGGGAACGGGGCCACCCAAACCTTCATGGACGCGCTTGCCACCAAGTTCGGCCCCGCCACCAGCGTAGCGGATTTCGAACGCAAGGCGCAGATGCTGAACTATGAAGGCTACCGCGCCATTTTCGAGGGCATGAATGCCGGCCTGTGGACTAGGCATTCCGGCCGCATGCTGTGGATGACGCAGCCCGCTTGGCCCAGCACCATGTGGCAGATCCTGAGCCATGATTACGACACGCACGGCGCCTTCTACGGTGTGAAGAAGGCATCCGAACCGGTGCATGCGCAGCTGGACCTGCCCGACCACCGCACTACCGTTGTCAACAACACCCGCAACGGGCTGACAGGCCTGACCCTGACGGCCCGCACCCGGTCCGTGTCGGGTGCGGCACTGGGCGACCGGACGGCCACGCTCGATGCCGGGGCCGGTTCCGTCGCCCATCCGTTCACGCTGGACCTGAAGGGCCTGCTTGCCCGTGAAAAGCTGGTGCTGGTCAGCCTGGAACTGACCGACAAAGCCGGTGCTGTCCTGTCACGCAATGATTACTGGGTCGCCGCCGACGCCGCATCGCATCAGCGCCTGAATGAACTGCCCGCCACCCCCGTCACCCTGTCGGCCACGGGCAAGGCGGCGGCAAATGGGGAGGTGGCGCTGGACGTGACCCTGTCCAACAGCGCCACCAGCCCGGCCCTTCTGGCCAAGCTGACACCGCAGAAGGCGGACGGGACCCGCATCCTGCCCGCCTATGTCAGCGATAACTACGTAACCCTGTTGCCGGGGGAGACGCGGCGCATCGCCGTCACCTATCCGGCCCGTGCCGCAGGACCGGGCGCACCCACCCTGTCCCTGCGCGGCTGGAACATCCAGCCGACCAGCGTCAGCGTGACAATCACGCCCTGACGCGCTTTGACGGGGCCCGGTCCTCTATCCGACCGGGCCCCGCTTTTTCCATTCCACCCGGCAGACGCCCCCCAAGAGAGTTTGAGTTGATGATCAGGATCGGTGTGGATTTCGGCGGCACGAAGATCGAGGTGGCTGCCCTGTCGGCGGAGGGTGAATTCCTGTCCCGCCTGCGGGCACCCAACCCCGGCGCCTATGATGCCGCCATCGGCACCGTGCGCGACCTGATCGCCGCAACAGAGGCTGCCGTGGGTGTGGCGGCCAGTATCGGGCTGGGGGTGCCCGGCAGCGTCAATCCCGCCACGGGCCTGATGCGCAACGCCAACTCGACCTATCTGAATGGCCGCGACTTCGCCTCCGACCTCACCCACGCGCTGGCCCGGCCCGTACGGCTGGCCAATGACGCCAATTGCCTGGCGCTGTCAGAGGCGGTGGACGGGGCGGCGGCAGGATCATCCATCGCCTTTGCCATCATCATCGGCACCGGCTGTGGCGGCGGCCTGGTCGTGAATGGAAAGCTGGTGGAAGGGGCCAACGGCATTGGCGGGGAATGGGGACACATGCCCCTGCCCTGGCCGACGGCAGAGGAACAGCCAGGCCCCGACTGCTGGTGCGGGCAGCGCGGATGCCTGGAAACCTGGGTGTCGGGTCCGGGCCTGCGCCGCGACCATGCCACCGTCACCGGCCATGACCAGCCCGGCGAATGGATCATCCAGGCAGCACGCGGCGGCGATGCCGGGGCCAAGGCGGCGCTGGACCGCTATATCCACCGGCTGGGCCGGTCCATGGCCGTCATCGCCAATATCGTCGATCCCGATATCTTCGTGCTGGGCGGCGGTCTGTCGAATGTGGTGGAGATTTATGAGGGCCTGCCAAAGGTCATTGCCGCCCATGTCTTTTGCGACACCTGGAACGCCCGCATCCTGCCCGCCCGCTGGGGCGACAGTTCCGGCGTGCGGGGTGCCGCCCGGCTCTGGCTCTCCTGACCGAACGACCGACGCAGCGCGACGCACGCTTGATCTGGCCAGCAGAATGTCATGGAGCCCGTGACCGCCATCACGGCGGCGGATAAGCGCAAAGGGTTAGGGTGAGCGAAATCAATCATGCGGCCATTGAAATGTCATGGAACCGGCGCATGATCTGATCGTTGCCTCGTGGAACCGCGTATGCAGGCCCCTCGCGGGCCCGGACACAGGAGGACGCTCATGGAAAACAACGAATTGATGCTTGATGAGGCTTTGCTGGGCGAGGTCAGCCTGGGTGAGCTTTTGTCCGACCCCATCGCCCTGCTGCTGATGGATCGCGATGGCGTGATGCCCGAGGATGTGCTGCGGATTGTCCGGGTCACGGCGGGCCGGATCGCCAGCAATGATTGCGGCCCGGCTGGCGCCGCCGTATCGGCTGCGTAAGCTTTTGCAGCCATTTTGACGGACGGGAACAGAGCCCGTCCGATTGAACTGCCGCTGCCCCCGTGCCATATGCAATCGACGCGATTGCAATGCCGGAGGGGTATCGTGCCCGACAGCCTGAACCATGCCGACCTGGGTGAATTGCCTGCCTGGGATCTGTCCGACCTGTATGCCGGCCCCGACTGCCCCGTGCTGGCCGCCGACCTGACCAAGGCGGAGGCCGATGCCGCCGCCTTTGCCGCGCGGTATCAGGGCAAGCTGGCGGGGTTGAGCGCGGCGGAACTGGCCCAGTCCATCGCCGCTTATGAAAAGCTGGACGAGGTTCTGTCGAAGGTCATGTCCTTCGCGGGCCTGCTCTATGCCTCCAACATGGCCGATCCCACGATCGGTCGCTTCTATCAGGGAATGAATGAGCGGGTGACGGGAATATCCGTGCATCTGCTGTTCTTCACGCTGGAGATCAACCGGCTGGAGGATGCCGCCCTGGAGGCCAAGCTGGCCAATCCGGCCCTGGCCGCCTATCGTCCCTTCCTGCGCGATACCCGCATCTTCCGCCCGCACCAGCTGTCGGATGAGCTGGAAAAGGCGCTGCATGAGAAGTACGTTGCCGGGCGTGCGGCCTGGACCCGGCTGTTCGATGAACATCTGGCCGACCTGCGCTTCCCCATTCGTGGCGAGGACCTGACCTCGGCCCAGGCCCTCAACCTGCTCTCCTCCACCGACCCTGCGGTGCGCCAGGACGCCGCCCAGGTGCTGGGCGAGGTGCTGGGGAAGAACCAGCGCACCTTCGCCCACATCATGAATACCTTGATCAAGGACAAGGAGATCGAGGATCGCTGGCGCCACTATGCCAACCCCTGGTCATCCCGCAACCTGGCCAATCAGGTGGAGGATGAGGTGGTGGACGCGCTGCTGTCGTCGGTGCGTTCAGCATATCCGCGCCTGTCCCACCGCTATTACGCGCTGAAGGCCACATGGTTCGGGCAGGACAAGCTGGATTACTGGGACCGCAACGCGCCCCTGCCCGGCGATGATGACCGCAAGATCCCGTGGGCCGACGCCAAGCGCATCGTGCGCGACGCCTATGCCCGCTTCAGCCCGAAGATGGCGGAGATCGGCCAGCATTTCTTTGATAATCCCTGGATCGATGTGCCGCCGCGCCCCGGCAAGAATCCCGGCGCCTTCGCCCACCCGGTCGTGCCCTCGGCCCACCCCTACCTGCTGCTGAATTATATGGGCCGCACGCGCGATGTGATGACGCTGGCGCATGAGTTGGGCCATGGCGTGCACCAGTATCTGTGCCGCGAACAGGGGCATTTGCAGGCCTCCACACCGCTGACCTTGGCCGAAACGGCCTCGGTCTTCGGGGAGATGCTGACCTTCCGCGGCCTGCTGGACGCCACCACCGATCCCAAGAAGCGCAAGGCGCTGCTGGCCGGCAAGGTGGAGGACATGATCAATACCGTCGTGCGCCAGATCGCCTTCTACCAGTTCGAGCGCAAGCTGCACACCGAACGGCGTGAAGGCGAGCTGTCAGCTGACCGCATCGCCGATATCTGGATGGAGGTGCAGACCGAAAGCCTGGGTCCCGCCTTCCGCTGGGAAGACAGCTACCGGCCCTACTGGACCTATATCGGCCATTTCGTCCATTCGCCCTTCTATGTCTATGCCTATGCCTTCGGCGACTGTCTGGTGAACAGCCTGTACGCCGCCTATCAGGAGGCCGCCGCCAGGGGCGAAGGAGCAGCGTTTGCGGACAAATACATGGCAATGCTGTCGGCGGCGGGCACGCTGCACCATACCGACCTGCTGGCCCCGTTCGGCCTGGACCTGAAGGACCCGTCCTTCTGGAACAAGGGCCTGGGCCT